>CAZUZE010000124.1:0-6585 GCA_964624565.1 uncultured Robiginitalea sp. | reverse complement strand
TGAGCGGACTGGTCCGGCAGGGGAAGATCGGGCATGTGGGCCTCTCCAACGAAACCCCCTGGGGGGTGATGCGGTTCCTGGAAGAGGCCCGGACAGATCCGGGGTTGCCTCGGATGATCACCATACAAAACCCGTACAGCCTTCTGAACCGGCTCTTTGAGGTGGGCCTGGGCGAGATTTCGCTCCGGTCGGATATTGGGTTGCTCGCCTATTCCCCCCTGGGGTTTGGGACCCTTAGCGGGAAGTACCTGGGGGGGAAGAAACCTGAGAATGCGCGGGGTACCCTTTTTCCGAATTACAACCGTTACAGCAACCCCCGGGCTGTGGAGGCGACTTCGGCCTACGCGGAAATAGCAGGAAGGCATGGCCTGTCCCTTACCCAGATGGCCCTTGCCTTTGTAAACAGCAGGCCCTTTCTGACCAGCAATATTATCGGGGCTACGAACATGGAACAGTTAAAGGAGAACATAGGGAGTATTGACATCACCCTGGGGCGGGACGTTTTGCAGGAAATTGAACAGGTCCATGGGGCGATGCCCAACCCGGCGCCCTGAAGCCAGTCCGATAGCCGTTTTTTATTCCGCGAGCCGGGGACCGGAACCAAAAAGGGAGCGCACCAAATCCTCTACCCGCGCTACCCGACGCACCTCGATCGCGTGCTTCTTTTCGGGGATCGGCGCATGGGATGAGACATAAATTGCCGAAAGCCCCAGTTTTTCAGCCTCCGTTATGCGCTGCCCGATACGCGGGACCGGGCGGATTTCCCCGGCCAGCCCTACTTCGGCGGCGAAGCAGTGGTCCCTGGGAATGGGAAGGTCGGCATTGCTCGATAAAATCGCGGCGAGTACGGCCAGGTCGATGGCCGGGTCGTCCACCTGTATCCCGCCGGTTACGTTAAGGAAAACATCCTTGGCGGCCAGTTTAAAGCCCGCCCTTTTTTCGAGTACGGCCAGCAGCATATTCAAACGGCGGGGCGGGAACCCCGTGGCAGATCGCTGGGGGGTCCCGTAAACAGCGGTGCTCACCAGGGCCTGTATCTCGATAAGCAGGGGGCGGACCCCCTCCAGGGTGGCGGCGATCGCCGTACCGCTGAGGGCTTCCCGGTTCTGGGACAAGAGCAACTGGGAGGGGTTGGCCACCGGGTGCAGCCCGTCTGCCTGCATTTCATAGATCCCGAGCTCTGCGGTGGAGCCAAACCGGTTCTTCAATCCCCTGAGGATGCGGAAGACATGGTTTCGGTCCCCTTCGAACTGAAGCACGGTATCGACCATGTGCTCCAGGATTTTGGGCCCTGCGATGCTCCCGTCCTTGGTGATATGGCCGATAAGCACCACCGGGGTATCCGATTCCTTTGCGAAGCGGATAAGCTCGGCGGTGCATTCCCGTATCTGGGAGACACTGCCCGGGGTGGCATCCAGGTAGTCGGAATGGAGGGTCTGGATGGAATCGACGATGACCAGGTCGGGCCGGAGTGCTTCTGCCTGCTGGAAGATCTTCTGGGTAAGGGTTTCCGTCAGGACATAGCAGGAATCGTTGGAGGAGGCGATCCGTTCACTCCGCATCTTTATTTGTCCCTGGCTCTCCTCCCCTGAAACATAGAGGGTCTTCCGGGCTGTTCTGAGGGCGGTCTGCAGCATCAGGGTGCTTTTTCCGATTCCGGGCTCCCCCCCGATCAGGGTAAGGGACCCCGGTACCAGGCCTCCGCCCAGTACCTGATCCAGCTCCGGGTCCCCGGTAGGGTTCCGGAGCGCCTCCCCTGAGCGGATCTCACTTATCCGCAGCGGTTTTACCGTCCTGCCGGGGGCACCATCCCCTTTCCAGACCGGGGGCCGCGAGCTGCGCTCCACAACTTCTTCCACAACGGAATTCCAGGCTTTGCACGAGGTGCACTGCCCCACCCATTTGGCGTACTGGGCCCCGCAATTCTGGCAATAAAAAGCTGTTTTGGATTTGGCCATGTCCGGTTCGGCATTTGGGCTAAAGATAGACCGGTAATGCTGAATTCCAAAAACAGGATGCCGATTCCTTTCAGAATAAGATTTGAAGAAGGCCGGGGACCGGCGTGGTCATTTAATGGGGACCGGCATGGCCATTAGATCAGTAGCCGAAATCGGCCTTGAGGGCGTCCATTTTGTCCAGGGCCATGTCCTTGGTCAGGAAATCGATTTCCTGCATTCCAAAGGCTTTTTCAAAAGTGCGCAGGGCCTTTTTCGGCTCCCCCATTTGCTCGTAGTACTCGCCCTCGAAATAGAAGCCCAGCATGGTCTCGGGAAATTCCCTCTTGCACAGATCGGAGAGGGGTTTAAGGGATTCATAGTCCTCTTTTTTGCGACACCCCGCATAAATTGCCATGATGTCGTTCAGCTCCACCGGCTTGCTGAATCCGAAAATCGTTTCGATGGCCTCGTACTTGGCCGCGAGGTAGTTGAAAACCGGTTCCTCCGAGGTGAGGATGTTCTTCCGGTATTCCTCGGGGCTGATGGGTTTAAAGATCTCAAAGGTACGCCCCCAGGCCTTTCCCATTCCATAGGTTGCGATGGTTACTTCGTCTGCCTCCGGATACCGGTCGCTGAAATAGAAAAACCGCTCTTTCTCGATTTGCTCCAGGCCTTTGTGGAGCTGGGCGAACTGCCCTTCCTGCTGCCCGAGGTCCCCTTCCGTGATCAGGTGGTAAAAAACAGGCTGTTCCAGGTCGGCAAGCCGGGCCGGGATACGGGTTTCCATCTCCGGGGCGAGGTCCGGGGAGATGCTGATAAAGGCACTGAATATGGACTGTTCCTTAAAGAGGTAGTAGTTTCCGAAATTGGCGGTGATATCGTATCCCACAAACATCTTGAAAGGCGCCACATTGTAGGCGCTTACCATGTAGGGGACTATTTCCATCCCGATAAACTCGAAGAATTTTTTTCCCTTGTCCGCAGGAAGGCCCGTAGCCTCTTCATAGGCGCAATCCTCCAGCCTCAAATCCCCTTCACTCTGGCTGATCCCGACCACCAGGGTCTCGGGCATCCCCTCAAACCGGCTGTAGAATTTTGTCGTTGCCACGACCTGATCGAACAGGTAGTCGCCGTCCAGTACGATGACAAGGGGGTATCGCTTCTCCGGGTTGTAACCCTCCGGGATGTAGTATTTTACATTCCGGCGCTCCTGTAATTTGAAGGATTCAAAGATCTCTTCTTTGACCTGGGCGGCCAGGGGCAAGGACAGCCCGAGGCCCATGGCAATCAAGATAAGGCGTTTCATGCAATAGAGTTTGGTCAGGGGATACTATTTATCCCTGTTCCATAACGGCAACAGCAGGAAGGATATTGTCCCGAAAAGGACCACCATCAGGGTTTGGGCGATCCACATGATCCACCCGAATGCGTCCCCTGAAACACTGCTGATCCCGAAAAGGGCGATGGCTTTCCCCACGGCTATCGGATAGAGGCCGATCCCCCCGTTTGTGGCGGACATCGCAAAAGCCCCGGCAACGAAGGCCACCAGGAGCTGGCCGAACGAAAGGGAAATGGTTTCCGGGATGGTGTATTTGATTACCCAGAACATGCCGACATAGCAGGTCCAGATAAACAGGGTATGGCCGATAAAGGCCCATTTGCGGCGCATGTGGAAGATGCTCATGACCCCTTCCAGCAGTCCGCGCAGGAATTCCCGGATTTTGAGGAAAATGGGGTTGGACGACTTTTTCAGGACCGCAAGTACCCCGAAGAGCCCCGCTACGCCCAGGACGATCACCCCGATGGAACTCCCCAGCCCGAAACCGCTTTCATCCAGATACGTGCTGATGATCTTTGTCTGAGAAAACAGGGCGAGCAAAATCACCAGCAGCAGCATGATCACATCGACCACCCGTTCGGTGACGATGGTGCCGAAGCCCTTCTGGAACGGGACGCCCTCGTAGGTCGCAAGCCCTGTGGCCCGCAGGACTTCACCGGACCTTGGAATGCCCAGATTGGCGAAATAGGCCGACAGGACCAGCAGCAGGTTGTTGCGCAAACGGGGCTGGTACCCCATGGGCTCCAGCAGGTAATTCCACCGGATTGCCCGGGACAGGTGGCTTAGAAAGCCAATAGCCAGGGACAGTATAATCCATAAAGGGTCCGCTTCCCGGATGTATTTGACGATCTGGGTCCGGTCTTCAGGGGAGGTGATCAGGTAGGAATAAACTACGAGGGCAATGCCCAGGATAATGGGGAGGGCTGTCTTGAGAAGTCTTTTTTTCCGGGCTTCCATAATTACTTCAGCAGGTTGGTCTCCTCATTGGGGAAAACGAGGGCCGGGTTGAAGGTCCGGGCCTCGTCCATGTCCATCCAGGCATAGGCGATGAGGATTAGGATATCGCCGACGGCCACTTTTCGGGCGGCCGCGCCGTTCAGGGTGAGCTCCCCACTCCCACGGGGACCTGGGATCACATAGGTTTCCAGGCGCTCGCCATTGTTGTTGTTCACAATTTGGAGTTTCTCGCCCCGGATAATATTCGCCGCGTCCATCAGGTCCTCGTCAATGGTAATGCTGCCGATGTAATTCAGATCGGCTCCGGTTACTTTTACGCGGTGTATTTTAGACTTGACTACTTGAATTTGCATGGGGATTCGTTAATTGAGGGCGAGGTTGTCGATCAGGCGAACCCCTCCGAGGTACGCGGCGACAAAGGCCCTGTATTTCCTGTTACGTTCTTTTTTTTCGGCCGGTTGCAGTGTGTCTGCATCCGCGATTTGAAAATATTCGAGTTTCAGGTCCGGGTGGGCGTCAAAAGCCTCCCTCGCCGTTTCCTCCACCTCTCTTGCATTTTTCATGCCAAAGCTGTTTTTGGCGTCATGGAGTGCTTTGTAGAGGAAAGAAGCTTCTTCTCTCAGCCTTTTTGTCAGCAGGGCGTTGCGTGAACTCATCGCCAGGCCGTCCTCCTCGCGGATGATCGGGCAGGGTACGATGGTTACCGGCAGTTCTTTCTGCCGCACCATTTCCCGTATAATTTGCAGCTGCTGGTAGTCCTTTTCGCCAAAATACACCCGATCCGGCCCGATCAGGCGGAGCAGGGCCTCCACAATAGTGGCGACCCCGTCAAAATGGCCGGGTCGGTAGACGCCTTCCATCACGTTTTCGAGGGTCCCGAAATCGTATTCCAGGGCGCTGGGGGTATCACCGTACATTTCCGAAACATCCGGGGCAAATACAGAAATGGGACAGTTCAGGCCTTTTAGCTTCTCCAGGTCCGCCTCCAGGGTTTTAGGGTAGTTCTGCAAATCCGCCGGATTGTTGAACTGGGTCGGATTTACAAAAATGGTGACCAGGACGGCCTGGTTATCCCTGCAGGCGAGTCGCACCAGCTCGAGGTGTCCCTGATGCAGGGCGCCCATAGTGGGCACCAGCCCGAGGGTCCGGCCTGCCCGGGCGAGATCCGCCCTGTATTGGCCAATTTCCTCTTTGGTCGATAGTACATTCATCCCTTGCGCAAATGGGCAGCAAACTTACTATAATTACGGCTATTCTGCATAAATTTTGTAATTTTGCACCTACGTTTCGGCAATTGACTAAAACGCCCCTTTTATGAATGGTAAAAAGGTATTGTTTGTATCTTCAGAATTAGTTCCTTATCTGCCAGAAAGCCCGGTCTCCAAAATGTCTTATGAAGCTCCGCGTATGGTTAACAGCCAGGGGGGACAGATTCGGATATTCATGCCGAGATATGGCAATATCAACGAAAGGCGGCACCAGTTGCACGAAGTGATCCGGCTTTCCGGGATGAACCTGGTGATCAATGACATGGACATGCCGCTGATCATCAAGGTAGCTTCCATTCCGAGGGAACGCATTCAGGTCTATTTCATCGACAACGAGGAATACTTCAAGCGCAAGGCCACTTTTACGGATGAGAACGGGGTCCTCTTCGGCGATAATGACGAGCGGGCCATCTTTTTCGCCAAAGGGGTGGTGGAAACCGTAAAGAAATTGAACTGGTCTCCGGACATCATCCATGTACACGGCTGGATGGCCTCCCTGCTTCCCCTCTACCTGCGCGAGTACTACGCGGACGAACCGCTTTTCGCCGACAGTAAGATAGTCACTTCCATTTACGGCCATGGTTTTGAAGGGACCCTCAATGAGGCCATGGCCGAGAAGGTTGCCTTTGACCAGATTTCCGAAAAACCGGTCGAGTTGCTGAAAACGCCTTCCTTTAATAATTTGTTAAAGATCGCCGTGGATTATTCCGACGCGGTTATCTTAGCCTCCGAAAATACTTCTGAAGAGCTTCAGGAGTATGTCTCGAACCTTCAGAAACCCGTTTTGCCCTTTGTGGCTTTTCAGGAATTCGAAGAGGCGTACGCAAACTTTTACAACACCAAAGTACTACGATCGTAATAGCTTTAATGAAGCGATTATTCTCTTACCTGCTCGCGGGTTTTGGTTTTGTGCTGCTTGGGGTATCCTGTCAGGAGGATCCGATCACCATCGGGGACGGCATTGTTGGGCAGGAGCCTTTTGTAAACGGCAAGGCCGTCTATGACGTGTTTGCCTTTAATAAAAAAGTAGAGGCAATCCCCACCAATCAGCTTCCATTGTACCAGCTAGGGGTTTTTGACGACC
>CAZUZE010000123.1:0-6588 GCA_964624565.1 uncultured Robiginitalea sp. | reverse complement strand
CAAGGCGCTGGCAAAACTGCAACTATTTATCAACGCCTACCCGGAATCCGAGTACCTGCCCGAGGCCAATGCCATGGCAAAGGAACTCACGACTAAAAAAGAAAAAAAGGACTTCGAAATTGCAAAACAGTTCGTTAAACTGGGCGAGTATTTCAGCCTGGATTACAACCTTTCCGGGATTGCGGCACTGGATAATTTCATAAACGATTATCCGGGTTCTGTTTTCAGGGAAGAAGCGCTGTTTCAAAAATTCAGGGCCGCGACCAACCTGGCCGTGAACAGCACGTTTCGCAAGCGTAAAGAACGGCTTGACGAAGCCCTTGAAGCGTATGAAAACCTCATGAAAAGCTATCCCGGGACCGAGTTTTCCAGGGATGCGGAAAAGTTGTACAAAACGCTTCAGGACGAACTCGACAAATACAAGGAATTAGAAAATCTGGCAAAATGAATATGAACGACCTAAAGAATTCAAAAGCTCCTATTACCACGGTAACGATAAACCGGGCGGAATTTGACGACAAGACGGATAACATCTACGAGGCCATTTCCATAGTGGCCAAGCGGGCGTCCCAAATCAACGCGGATATCAAGAAGGAATTACTGGAGAAACTCGAGGAGTTTGCCACCTACAGCGACAGCCTGGAGGAGGTATTCGAGAACAAGGAGCAAATAGAGGTTTCCAAGTTCTACGAGAAACTCCCAAAGCCCCATGCCCTTGCCATACAGGAATGGCTGGAGGATAAAATCTACTACCGGAATACGGAGAAAGACCCGGAATAAGATGCTGGCCTCCAAGCGCGTACTTTTGGGCATTACCGGGGGTATTGCAGCTTACAAGACCACATTTCTCACCCGATTGCTTATAAAGGCCGGGGCAGAGGTCCGCATTGTGATGACCCCTGCCTCGGCCGATTTTGTATCTCCCCTTACCCTTGCCACCCTCTCGAAGAACGAGGTCCTGATGGATTTTGTCCGCGAGGGGGAGGGGACAGTGGACTGGAACAACCACGTGGAGCTCGGGCTGTGGGCCGACCTGATGCTCGTCGCCCCGGCTACGGCCAACACGCTTTCCAAGATGGCCTCCGGCACGTGTGACAACCTGCTTCTGGCTTGTTATCTGTCTGCCAAATGCCCGGTCTTTGTGGCCCCGGCCATGGACCTGGACATGTATAAGCACCCCTCAACCGTAAAATCCCTTGAAGTGCTGGCCTCCTACGGGAATCACATTATCCCGGCCGAGTCGGGGGAACTGGCCAGCGGGTTGAGCGGAGCCGGCCGGATGGCCGAACCCGAAACCATCCTTTCCCGCATTCAGGAGGTGCTCCGCGAGGGGAGACCCCTTTCGGGCAAGCGCATTTTGATCACCGCCGGGCCGACCTATGAGGCTATTGACCCGGTCCGGTTTATCGGCAACCACTCCAGTGGCAGGATGGGCTTCGCCCTTGCGGAGGCAGCCGCTTCCATGGGGGCCTCGGTTACCCTGGTCCACGGTCCGACAGCCCTTCAATGCGCGGACCCGCAGGTTCAGGTGGTGCCGGTAACTTCGGCTGCTGAGATGCACAGGGAGGCTGAGGACCGCTTTGCGGCGGTGGACATCGTCATCGGGGCGGCCGCAGTGGCGGACTACCGCCCGGAAAACCCGGCCCCGGAGAAACTGAAAAAAACCGGGGATACCCTGCAGCTCACCCTGGTTCGAAACCCCGATATCATCGCTTCCCTGGGGGCGAAAAAAACGCACCAGTATGTGGTGGGGTTTGCCCTTGAAACGGAAAACGAGCTGGACTACGCCCAACGGAAGCTGAAGGAGAAGCACCTGGATGCCATTGTGTTGAATTCGCTCCGGGATCCGGGGGCAGGGTTTGGGTCGGATACCAACAAAGTCACGTTTATAGACAAGAATTCGGTCATTACTCCGTTTGAATTAAAAACAAAGGCCGAGGTGGCCCGGGATATCCTGCATGAAATTCACAAGCGCCTTCAGAAATAAACTGCTTTTCTCAGCCGTTTTCCTGACATTCTTCGCCTCCCGGGGGCAGGAACTCAATTGCACGGTGACCGTAAACGCGGATCAGGTTTCCCAGACAAACCAGCAGGTGTTCACCACCCTGGAGCGGTCCCTTATGGAATTTGTAAACAAAACCCGCTGGACCAAACGGGTTGTCCGTGAAAACGAAAAACTGGACTGCCGGATCTTTATCACCGTCACCAACTTTGAATCCAGCCGGTTCCAGGCCACCATTCAGCTGCAGTCTTCGCGGCCGGTTTACAACACCAGTTATCAGACCCCGGTGTTCAACTACAAGGACGACCAGTTCAACTTCGAATATATCGAGTTTCAGCCCCTGGTGTACAATGAGAATATCCTGGAATCCAACCTGGTTGGGGTCATCTCCTATTACGTCTATATCATGCTGGGGCTCGATGCCGACACCTTCGAACTCGAAGGGGGTACCGAATACTTCAAAACGGCACAGGGCATCGTCACCCAGGCCCAGGGGATCAATGCGGCAGGGTGGGGGCAGACCGCCTCCAACAACCGCAGCCGGTTCCAGCTCGTGGACAACCTGCTTTCAAACACCTTCAGGGAGTACCGCATTGCCCTGTACAACTACCACCGGAAAGGCCTTGATATCATGGCCGACAACAACAGCACGGGCAAACAGATTATCGCCGGGTCCCTGCGCCTGTTTGAAACCCTCATCCAGCGACGCCCGAACGCGTTTTTAATCCAGACCTTTTTCGATGCCAAATCCGAGGAAATCCAGAATATTTTTTCGGATGGCCCTAAAGTGGACATCGTACAGCTGAAAGAGACCCTGAACCGGGTGGCGCCGTTCTACGCCAGTACCTGGAACCAAATTACCTACTAGCTTCATTTTTTTTGCGGTCTTTAGTTTTATCTTTACAGCAGTCTAAACTGCTGTTGAAGTGCTCAAACGCCTCTCCATAAAAAATTACGCCCTTATCGAGGACCTGCAGGTGCAATTCCAGGGCGGGTTTACCACCATTACCGGGGAGACCGGGGCGGGAAAATCCATCCTGCTGGAGAGCCTGGGGCTCGTGCTGGGCAAAAGGGCCGACCGCACAGCCCTTCGGGACCAGGACCTCAAATGCGTGGTGGAGGCCGAGTTTTCACTCGGGAGGTATCCCGCTTTAAGATCGTATTTCGAAAGCCACGACCTGGATTACGACCCGAGTACCATCTTGAGGAGGGAAATTCAACCCAGCGGCAAATCACGCGCCTTTGTAAACGACAGCCCGGTAACCCTGGAGGTGCTCGCAGGCCTTGGCCGGCACCTGATCGATGTGCATTCCCAGCATCAGACCCTGGAACTGACCGACCACGATTTCCAGCTGCACGTTGTGGATGCCCTGGCGGGCAATTCCCATCTTCTCGGCGAGTATGGCAGGACCCGGGAGGCGTTCCTCTCGGCGCGCAACCTGCTGGAAGCCCTGGAGCTCCGGCGGGAAGAGGCGTTCCGCGAGCAGGATTACAATGAATTCCTCCTGGGGGAGCTGGACAGGGCTGCACTGGAGACAGGCATGCAGGAAACCCTCGAAGCGGAGTATGCGGAGCTGAGCAATGCGGAGCTCATACGGGAAACCCTGGAAAATGCCCGGGAGTTGTTCCAGGAGGAACAGTACGGCCTTTTGGCCGTCCAGGGCCAGCTCAACCAGCTGATGTCCAGGCTGGCTTCCTGCGGGCCGGGGTACGTGGCCCTGCAGGAACGGATCAGGTCCCTGTACATCGAGGCGGATGATATTTCCGCTGAGGTGGAGAACCTCCTGGACCGGCAGGTGGCGGACCCGGAGCGGCTGGAAGCCCTGAACACTAAGCTCCAGTTGCTCCACAGCCTTCAGAAAAAACACGGCGTCAGCCATACGGACGACCTCATTCCCTTGAGGGAGGCCCTAAGGGAAAAGGTCGATCAGACCTTTGACCTGGATGCCGAAATTGAATCCCAGCGACAGCGGGTCGGGCAACTACAGGAGGACCTGCAGGCCCGTGCCCATTCCCTGCGGGATAAGCGGAAGTCCGTCCTCCCGGATTTTGTAAGCGCGCTCCGGAAGCGGTTGTCCGTCCTCGGAATGCCGAACGCCTCCTTTACATGGGAATTGCTCCCCAGGCCGGATTTTGGCCGCACCGGGCAGGACGTCCTGGAGCTGAGTTTTACGGCGAACAAAGGGGGGACCTTCGGCCCGCTCAAGAAAACGGCCTCCGGGGGGGAACTCTCCAGGATCATGCTTACGATCAAGGCGATCCTCGCTTCTTACGAGCCCCTGCCCACCATGATGTTCGATGAAATCGACACCGGGGTTTCCGGGGATGTCTCCTCCAGGATGGCGGAGATGATGGAGCAGATGTCCCGGCATATGCAGATCTTTGCCATTACCCACCTGCCACAGGTCGCATCGCGCGGAGAACAGCAGTTCAAGGTGTATAAGGAAGACGAAGGCGAACGGACACAGACCCGGATGAAACTGTTGAGCCCGGAGGAACGCCTGCATGAACTGGCCCAGATGCTCGGGGGGAGCGAAGTCACGGAGTCGGCCCTGTCGCATGCCCGGGAACTGCTCAACTGACCGTAGCGCTTTCAGAAAGGCAGTACGCCATAGGGCTCGTTGGTTCTTTTTAATATCTTTGGCATGTCTAACTTAAAAAATCAGGATGGCTTTTAACTTACTTAAAGGGAAAAGGGGTATCATTTTCGGGGCGCTGGACGAACTCTCCATCGCCTGGAAGACGGCAGAGCGGGCCCATGAGGAAGGGGCTTCCTTCGTGCTTTCCAATGCGCCGATCGCAATGCGGATGGGGAAGATCAACGAACTCGCCGCAAAGACGGGCTCCGAGATCATTCCCGCAGATGCCACGGATGAAGCGGACCTGCAGGCCCTGGTGTCGCGCTCTATGGAAATCCTTGGGGGAAAAATCGATTTTGTGCTTCACTCCATCGGGATGTCTGTCAACGTGCGGAAGGGGCGGGAGTACACGGACCAGAAATACGATTTTACCGAGAAAGGCTGGGATGTTTCTGCCCTGTCCTTCCACAAGGTGATGCAAACGCTCTACAAGGCCGATGCGATGAACGAGTGGGGGAGCATTGTGGCCCTTACCTACATGGCCGCCCAAAGGACCTTTCCGGACTACAACGACATGGCCGACAACAAGGCCTACCTGGAATCCGTCGCCCGGAGCTTCGGCTATTTCTTCGGAACGGATAAAAAGGTACGGGTAAACACCATTTCCCAGTCGCCGACACCAACAACGGCCGGGAAAGGGGTAAAGGGGTTTGACGCCTTTATCAACTACGCGGAAAAAATGTCCCCCCTGGGGAATGCCACGGCGCTGGACTGCGCAAATTATACGATAACCCTCTTTTCGGACCTCACCCGGAAGGTAACTATGCAGAACCTGTTCCACGATGGCGGATTTTCCTCTACCGGGGTAAGCCAGGAAGTGATCGATGCGTTTTCCGGATAGCAAAAGCAGAAGGTGTGATGTAAGGCCATCCCCAGCTCGGATGGCTTTTTTATAGGGCTTTATGGAGGTTTTTTTTTCATTTGTAGTACCCGTCTTCAACCGGCCCGGAGAAACCAGGGAGCTCCTGGAAAGCCTGGCCGCCCAGACCTTTGCAGACCCGTTTGAGGTCGTGATTGTCGAGGATGGTTCCCGGGTGAGCTCCCGGGCCGTGGTGCAGGAGTTTTCGGACCGGTTGCAGCTCCGCTACCTGCAAAAGGAAAATACCGGTCCGGGGGATTCCCGGAATTACGGGATGCGACGGGCCGCCGGATCGTATTTTATCCTGGTGGATTCGGACTGTATCCTCCCGCCGGCTTACCTGGAGGAAGTGTCCCGCTTCCTGGCCAGGACCCCGTTGGATTGCTTCGGGGGCGCAGATGACGCGCATCCTTCCTTCAACGCCATGCAACAGGCCATCAGCTATACGATGACCTCCATGCTCACCACAGGGGGGCTGAGGGGCAAGAGGGCGAGCTCCGGCAAATTTCAGCCCCGCAGCTTCAATATGGGCCTCTCCAGGGCCGCTTTTGAGGCGAGTGGCGGCTTTGGAAACATCCACCCGGGGGAAGACCCGGACCTCAGCCTGAGGCTGAAGGCCCTGGGGTTTTCTATCGGATTTATCCCGGGGGCCACGGTCTACCACAAGCGAAGGATCGATTTCAGGTCCTTTTACCGGCAGGTCCATAAATTCGGGCTGACGCGGCCGATCCTCAACCGGTGGCATCCGGGATCGGCCCGGATTACCTACTGGTTCCCGGCCCTTTTTATAGCCGGGCTGCTGTTGGCCATCCTCCTGCCGCTGATCTACGGGCATCCCTTGGCATGGGTCGCCCCAGGGGTGTACGGCCTCTACCTGGCAGCCGTGGCCATCGGATGCGGCCTGAAGACCGGCCGTCTGAAGGCGGCCCTGCTGGCTCCCGTGGCGCTGCTCGTACAGTACACAGGTTACGGCCTGGGCTTTCTAAAATCGACCTTCTTGCTTACCTTTAGTAAAAAGAAACCTGAGGCGCTCATGCCCGGGCTGTTCTTTAAACCCTGAGCCGTGATCAAAAAAATCCCCTCTGGCA
>CAZUZE010000122.1:0-6626 GCA_964624565.1 uncultured Robiginitalea sp. | reverse complement strand
ATTACCGGGGTACCCGGCGCGGGCAAAAGCACCTTTATTGAAGCCCTGGGGCTTTACCTGGCAGGCCTGGGCCACCGGATTGCCATCCTGGCCGTGGACCCGAGCAGCAGCCTGAGCAAGGGCAGTATCCTGGGGGATAAGACCCGGATGCAGGAACTGAGCCGGCATCCGAATGCCTTTATCCGTCCCTCCCCGGCAGGGGATTCCCTCGGAGGGGTGGCTGGCAAAACGCGGGAGAGCATTACCTTGTGTGAGGCTGCAGGGTTTGACATCATCCTGGTGGAAACGGTGGGGGTAGGCCAGAGCGAAGTGGCCGTGCACGGGATGGTCGATTTCTTTCTCCTGCTGAAAATAGCAGGTGCAGGGGATGAACTCCAGGGTATCAAAAGGGGCATTATGGAAATGGCCGATGCCGTGGTCATAAACAAAGCCGACGGGCCCAACCTCGAAGCGGCCATAAAAGCTGAGGGGATCTTCAAGAGTGCACTGCACCTCTACCCCCCCAAGGAGAATGGCTGGTCCCCCCCGGTGATGCGGTGTTCATCAACGGAAGGGGAAGGGATATCCGAAATCTGGGATATGATTGAGGGATATGGGGCATCGACCCGGGAAGACGGCAGTTTTGAGAAAAAACGCAATGCCCAGAACCTGCACTGGTTCAAACAACGGATCGAAGCGTCCCTGACCTCGGGGTTTTACAGGGATCCCGCGGTCCAGGAGGCCTACGGGGATTTTAAGGATAAAGTCCTGCGAAAAGAACTGAGCCCCGGGCGCGCGGCCGGCGAACTGCTCAGGCGCTACCGGACCCCCAATCCCGAGGGCCGGTAGTGGATTGTCCGGAAAAAACTACCTTTACCCCGGAACCAATACGAATTCCATGCCTGTCCTGACCGATGCCCTGCTTTCCATAGTGGTGCCCCTCTACAACGAGGAAGAAAACGTGGGCCTTCTCACCCAGCGCATCCATGAGAGCCTCGAAGGGTACACGTACCAAATCGTTTACATCGATGATTTTTCAACGGACCG
Organism: uncultured Robiginitalea sp.; assembly: GCA_964624565.1. GTDB lineage: Bacteria > Bacteroidota > Bacteroidia > Flavobacteriales > Flavobacteriaceae > Robiginitalea. The sequence goes on along the minus strand of CAZUZE010000122.1, from coordinate 5,600 downwards.
CACCCGGAAGGTGATCAAAGACCTGAAGGACCCCAAAGTGCACCTGATCTCCCTGAAGAAGAATTACGGGCAGAGCCTTGCCCTTGCCGCCGGCCTGGATTATGCCCAGGGGGAGTACATTATCACCATGGACGGGGACCTGCAGAACGACCCTTCCGATATCCCTGGAATGCTGCCATATGTTTTGAGCGGGGAGTACGATGTCGTAACGGGAATCCGGCAGAAACGACAGGACTCCCTGGTAAAGAAAATCCCATCCAAAATAGCCAATTTCATGGTGAGGCGGGTGACCAAGCTGGACATCAAAGACAATGGCTGTGCCCTCAAGGTCTTCACGAAGGACATCGCCAAGGACCTCAACCTCTATGGGGAGATGCACCGGTTCATCAACCTGCTGGCCTACCTGGAGGGCGCCCAGATCAAGCAGGTACCCGTAAAACACCACGCCCGGAACGCGGGGGTCTCAAAATACGGGCTCGAACGGGTCTTCAAGGTAGTGGCCGATATGATGCTGCTGTTGTTTATCCGCAAGTATTTCCAGCGGCCCATCCACCTTTTCGGGATCATCGGGGTATTGATGATCCTGCTCGGAATCGGGATCAACATCTACCTGCTGATCGTGAAATTCGGGTTCGGGCAGGATATCGGCAACCGGCCCCTGCTGATTTTCGGGCTGATGTTTATACTGGGGGGGATACAGCTCTTCACCATCGGGATCGTAATGGAATTGCTGATACGCACCTATTACGAGTCGCAGAACAAAAGGCCTTACCGTATCAAAAACGTCATGATCGGTGGGGAAGTCGCGTAAAAAGGGCCTGGCGGTACTCAAGCTGCTCTTCAGTGTCCTGCTGCTGTACCTGGTCTTTACGCGCATTCCCTTTGCCGACGTATGGGAGGTCCTGAAAAAGGCCAACCCGTTTTACCTCTTCCTGGCCGTGCTGGCTTTTGCGGGATCGAAATGGATCGCAGCCCGGCGGCTGAACCTCTATTTCGGGAGTATCGGAGTCCCGCTGACGGAAGCGAGCAACCTGAGGCTCTACCTGCTGGGGATGTTTTACAATTTATTCCTCCCCGGGGGCATCGGGGGGGATGCCTACAAGGGGTATTTGCTGCACCAGACGTTCGGCGCATCGGGGAAACGACTGGCCTCGGTGCTCCTGCTCGACCGGCTCAGCGGCCTTGCCCTGCTCTTTCTCTACAGCGGGGTTTTGCTGCAGGTGATCCCCTTGCCGGGAATTGACCCCTACAAACCACTGCTCTGGTTCCTGCTCCCGGCAGGCATCCTGATTTTCAGGGCCCTTCACCGGAAGGCCTTTCCCTATCTGAATTCTGTTTTCTGGCCCTCCCTGGGCTATTCCGCCTTAGTGCAGCTGGCCCAGCTGATTTCGGTTTTTCTGATCCTGATGGCACTCGGGGTGACGGAATCTGTACTGGAATACCTCCTGGTATTCCTGGTCAGCAGTATTGTGGCGGTGCTTCCCATCACCATCGGGGGGATCGGCAGCCGCGAGCTCGTATTTTTCTACGGGGCACAGTGGCTCGGGCTTCAGGAGGGCACCTCCATCGGGGTCAGCATGACCTTTTTCTTTATTACCGCCCTGGTGTCCCTCATCGGGATGACCTACCATTTCCGCAAGCCCGAACTCGTGCTAAGGGCGGGTGCCGGAGACCCTCAGTAGGTGTCGTTTTCGAAGCACCTCCGGCCGGGTCCCCGGATTGAGGAAGCGCCCCTGCAGGCGTGATATCCGAAACTGGTCCACGGTAAATTCCCGGTCCCAATGCACCCCTTCGGCCTGAAGCTGCTCCCTTTCCTTTGTGTCGACATACAGCCACGTGGGCCCGGTCCGGTTGCCCAGGTCGCCTGCCGGAATTACTTCCAGCGGTTTCCCGTAATAAAAGTCAAGGGCCCAGGTATGCTGGTCGGACAGTTTATACAGGGGGGTGCCCTCCGGGAGCTCCCCTTCGATGCGATCTGCCATGGCGGATCCCCCCTGGTACGCCAGCAATGACGGGTAAAAATGTCCGTTCAGCACGACATTGAGCAGGACGCTCGCATAGATGCTGATCCCGATCAGGCGGTGGAGGGGCTCTTTCCATTTAAGATAGAGCCACACCCCCAGTACCACTCCGGAGACCAATAGCAGGTAGCCTCCGGCCGATGCCAGGGGAAAGGCCCAGAACCCTATGGCCAGGACAGCAAGGCAGACCAGGGTGTAAATCCCCGCCTGCAGGGATGCGCCAAGCCGAAGCTTTTTAAAGGCTTCCTGCCGGCAGAGGCGATCCAGGAAGGCGGCCGTTAGTACGGCAAACAGGGGTATGGTAATGTTCAGGTAATGGGGAAGCTTGAACTGGGCAAAGCTGATGGTCAAAAAGATAAGGACAATCCCGCCCAGGGTGAGCACTTCTCCACGGCCGTCCCGTACCTCCTGCCGGAATCCCCGGATGCGGTCCCAGAGGGCCCAAAGGCCCAGGAGGGTCCACGGCAGGAAAACCCATAGGAAGGTGTGAAAGAAAAAGAAATAATCACTGCTGTTCTTGCCCATCCCCTCCCCGCTCAGGCGCTCAAAACTCTGCTCCCACAGGATAAAAAAGACCCCGCTTCGATGGTCCCGCCCACGGATGACCTTTTCCGGGTGCAGGTCGAACTGCTGGTAGTAGGCATAAAGGACAGGACTTATTGCCAGGGCAAATACAAGGAGCCCCAGGAGGATCTTCGGGCTCCACAGCCTCTGCCAGTTCCGGGTATAGACCAGCTGGCAAAACAGGGGCAGGCCGATGACCAAAAGTGCGATCTGCCCTTTGGTGGAGAAGGCCAGCCCGGCGCCCAAAGCTCCCAGCAGCAGCGCAACGAGGTAACCCTTGTCGAGGTAGCGGTACAACTGCCAGATCGCAAAAACGGTAAACCCGGTGAGGACCGCATCTGTCCGCACATCAATAACCGAGAGCACAATGGTCTGGGCACTCATGAAGATAAGGGCTGCGATACGACCGGTGTTGCGGTTGTAAAGGGCCGAACCCAGCCCATAACAGCTGTAGGCCGCCAGGAAGGTGGCCAGAAGGGCGGGGATCCGGTAGGCCCAATCGTACAAACCGAAGAGCGTATAGGAAAAAGCCGCCAGCCAGTAGTGCAAATGGGGTTTGTCCAGGTACTCCTCGTTCCCCTTCCAAAGGTTGAGGAAATCCTGCTCCTGTACCATGCGCATCGCCATGACGGCGAACTGGGCCGAATCATTTTCCATCAGCTTTGCGAACAGGCCAATGACGTACACCAGGGCAATGCCGAGGAAACCGATCCAAAAAAACCTTCCCCGTATCATGAAAAGAGGTTTAGGTCCGCCTTCCTGTATAACCGGGCAAAGAGCCATCCCAGGATCCCCCCTGCCAGGCATCCCGAGAGGATATCCAGCGGGTAGTGCACCCCGAGGTAGATCCGGCTATACCCCACCAACAGGGCCCAAAGGATGAGCAGTGCCGCCCAGAGGCGCCTTTTGGTTCCCCAGAATACCGTAAAAAAGGTCGCCAGGGCGAAGGAATTTGCGGCATGGGCCGAGAAGTACCCGAAACGCCCGCCGCAGCCGGATTTCACCAGCCGGACCAGCCCCTGCAGTTCGGGCTCGTGACAGGGGCGAAGCCGTTGCACGCCGTATTTAAAGAACCCCGAAAGCTGGTCTGTGGAGGTAATTAGCAATCCGATGAATACGAGAAACAGGAGCAGCCTCTTGAATCCGAGGGCGCGGTACGCCAGGAATAAGAGCAGGGCATACATGGGGAGGGCTGCCCATTTATCGGACAGGAAGAGCCAGAAACCGTCCCAGGCTGGGGTGCCCAGTTGATTCAGGTACAGGAACCACTCCCGGTCTTTTTGGATCAGCGACTCCAGCATATCACTCCTCGTATCGCGCCACCTCCCGGTCGTAGAACTCCGTGGCTTCCACAATCAGGCGCTCCGCTTCCTGCGGAAGTTCCTTCTGGTCCTCATCCGAGAATTCCTCCAACCACTCCAGCTCGTCATTTTCCAGGTTCAGCACAAACCGGGGAAACTCCGTATGGACTATAAAAATGGCGGTCGGGAAATCCGTATTGTCCCCTAAGAGGAATTTGGGAAGATTCATATGCACAGGTTTTGGTCGGGCCAACCCCTGCCTCAGCCCCCTGGGAGGGGCTCCAACAGGCGACGGGTCATATGCCGGAAGCGAAGATACAACATAATTGCAGAGGCTGTAAGCCCGAGCAGCAACCCGATCCAGATCCCCGTACTTTTCAGGGGGGTGTGGAGCCCGAGGTAAAAGGAAACCGGGAAGCCGACAAACCAATAGGCGATGAGCGTCAGCAGGGTTGGGATGCGCACATCCTGCAGCCCCCGGAGTGCCCCGAGGACTACTACCTGCAATCCGTCGGATATTTGAAAAAAGGCGGCGATCAGCAACAGCTGGGCCGCAATGGCGATTACCTCGGCATTGTCCGCCTGGTTGGCCGCGTCGTTGACGTCCAGGTAGATGGTCGGGAGCAGGTCCCTCCCCAATAGGAACAAAAGGGCAAAGCCAACCTCCAGGAGGAGGGTCATCAAAAATATGGAAGTGGCCACGCGCTTGAGCTGGGGATAATTTCCGGAACCTTTCTGGTTGCCCACCCGGATCATGGCGGCAACCCCGAGGCCCATCCCGAACATAAAGGTCATGCTGCTGAGGTTCAGGGCAATCTGGTTGGCCGCCTGGGGGTTTTTCCCCAGGACACCGCTCATCCAGATGGCAGCCGTGAAAATGGCCACTTCAAAAAACATCTGCAGGGCTGAGGGGAAACCCAGGTTCGCGATCTTGCGGAGCAGGCGCCGCTCCACCTGGCGAAACCGCAGCTTCTCGACGTATTGCCTGAAAAAAGGACGGCGCCTGAAGATCCACCAGAGAAAAAGGCACATGCAGATACGGGAAGCGAGGGTGCCGATCGCCGCCCCGACAATCCCCAGTTTCGGGAAGCCGAACATCCCAAAAATCAACAGGTAGTTCAGCACGACATTGATGACATTCGCCAGGATCGTGGCATACATCGGGTAGCGCGTTTTGGAAAGCCCTTCGGAGAACTGTTTAAGGCCCTGGTAGAAAATCAGCGGGATCAGGGAGAAGGCCACCAGGTCGAGGTAGGGAATGGCCAGGAGAACCACCTCTTCCGGCTGGTCCATCAGGTACATCAGGGGCTTGCAGAGCAATACGGCCCCAAAAAGGACCAGGCCCATAAGCGCGCACAGGACCAGGCCATTCTGGAGCACCCCCCTGCCCTCCCGGGCGTCCCCTGCCCCCTCTGCCTCGGCGACCAGGGGTGTGATGGCGGTGGAAAAGCCTATCCCCAGGGACATCGCGACAAATACAAAACTGTTTCCCAGGGATACCGCCGCCAGTTCGGCCGTGCCCAGCTGGCCCACCATGATGTTGTCGGCAAAAGCCACGAAGGAGTGCCCCAGCATCCCCAGGATTACCGGGGCTGCCAGTCGGATGTTGTACCGGAATTCACGGGTGTACTGTCTCACACAAGCAGCGGTTACACATTGACGATCCCTTGATTGCAAGGACCGTCAGGGGTTGTATCCAGGGGGTTCAGGACGG
>CAZUZE010000121.1:0-6629 GCA_964624565.1 uncultured Robiginitalea sp. | reverse complement strand
AGGATGGATACGGATTCCCAGCAATACGGGCACTGTAGGAAATATTCCGTCATCCCTGGCCTCAGAATTCGACGTTGAGGAGCTCCCCGCTCACCTGCAGCAACTGGAGTTCTGCCAGCTTGGCGTTGTACTTTGCCTGGCTCCGGGCCAGTTCCGCCAGCAGCAGGTTCAACTGTGCCTGGCGAAACTCTATGGAGGTTATCTGGCCCAGTTCGTACCGCTCCTTGGACCTGTTGAAGTTGTCCTGGTTGGTCTGCAGGTTCTTCTGCTGCACCCCCAAAACAAAAAGGGCATTCTGGTAATTGCCCCAGGAGTTTTGGATGTCCCTGTCCACCTCCAGCTCGGTCTGTTTGCGCAGCAACTCCTGGTTCTCAAAATTGATCTTCGCGTTCCTGCTGTTTGTAATGGTACGCCCCCCGTCAAAAAGGTTCCAGGTAAAGTTGACACCCCCGTTGAGGCCCGTGGTGGTATTCTGCAGCAGGAAGGCCAGGGGGTTGTTGTTGGAAAACTCGTTCCACCCGTAGGATCCCGTAAGGCCCACGGTGGGCAGGTACCCGCTCCGGGCCGCTTTCATGTCGTACTCGGAGATCAGGATGTTTTTCTCAGCCAGCAGCATCCGCACGTTGTTGGTCTTCGCCTCCGCGAGTAATTCCTCCATTTTGAGGGAGGGGACAAACGTGACGGAGGTATCCGCCGTAAAGGTCCGGGAAAGGTCCCGGTTCAGGATGAGGTTCAGGTCGCGCTTCGTGTTCCGGAGCAGTTGCTCGGCATTGAGCAGGTTCACGCTGTCCGTATTGACATCCACCTCGGCATTCAGGACGTCGAGGCCCGTGTTCTGGCCGAATTCAAACTGATACTGCGCCCTTTTAAGCCGGTTCCTTGAAATCGTGAGGGCTTCCCTCAGGTTCGTGGTGTTCTCCTCCAGGCGGGCTACTTCATAGTACACGGAAAATAGCTGCAGCAGGGTGATTTCTATCGTTTGACGCACCTCCAGTTCCGACTGGGCAGAGAGTTCCTGGAAGGCCTTGTAATTGTACAGGCGCCCAAGCCCGTCAAAGAGGACGTAGTTCATGTTTAGGGAGGCATTGTACCTACGGGTCTCCACCCCATCCGCCCTCCGGGTTTCCCCGTTGGCGAGCTGCCCCTCCGTATTCTCCCGGTTGATATTCCCGCCCGCAAGGCCTGTCAGGGTTGGAAGGAAACCGGAATTCAGGACACTCGCATTGTTGGCATCGATTTCCCTGAGGTTTTCCGAAACCTGGATCCCGAGGTTGTTCTCGAGGGTCAGGGCAATGGCTTCTTCTTTGGAGAGTAACGGTTCTTCTGGCTGGATAGCAGGTTCCTGCCCAAAAGAGGGCGAAAGGGAGAGTGTCCAGCATAAAAGAATTGCATAGCAATACTTCATCAGGGCTATTCTTCTACTAAGGTTGATTTTTTGCGCTTTCGGGCGGCGGGCGGAAGCGAAGTTTTTTCGAATCCGTTGGCCTCGGCCAGCTTGTTTTCAAGTTCTTCCTGGGTTTTCATCTCCTTGATCACGCGCTCGACCTCCTCACGGTCGATCTCTTGTCCGGTCCAGAGCCATTTGATCCTGGTTTTGGCGTTGTTCACCACGGAGAGCAACAGGGGAAGCATGATCAGGGTGAGGATGGTGGCAATGGCGATCCCATAGGAAATTGAAATGGCCATCGGCTTGAGGAACTGGGCCTGGCGGCTCTTTTCGAGCAACAGGGGCGCAAGCCCGGCTATGGTGGTCAGCGATGTGAGGAAAATCGCCCGGAAACGGGAACGCCCCGCCTCAAAGAGTGCCTCGTCGAATTTCATCCCCTGCCTCAGGAAGGAGTTGAATTTGCCAATGAGCACCAATCCGTCGTTTACCATGATCCCGATCAGGGCGATGATCCCCAGGGCGGACAAAACGTTGATGGGAAACCCGTGGATCAGGTGGCCCCATCCCACCCCTATGATGCTGAAAGGGATCATCAGAATAAGGATGACCGGCTGACTGTAGGTGCGGAACGTGAAGGCAATCACGGCAAAGATCAGGAAGAGGATCACCGGGAAAACCTTGTTGGCAGAACTCGACAGTTTCTGGGCTTCCCGGTTCTGTCCTTCATAGGAAACCGAAAGGCCGGGGTAGCGGGACATCAGGTCCGGCATAAAGTTGTTCCGGACGTCCAGCAGGATTTCCGTGGCGCTCTCATTCGGGTCCTCGAGGTCTGCCTCCACGCGGATCTCGCGCTTGCCGTCGAGGTGGCTGATCGATTCGTCACCCCTGGCGATGGAATAGGTGGCGATCTCTGAGAACGGCACCCGCTGCCCGGTAGGGGTCAGGATGCGCATGTCATCCAGGTCGGCGATGGAAGAACGGTCGAGGCGGTCGTAACGGACCCAAACCCGGATCTCGTCCTGTCCCCGCTGGAACCGCTGTGCCTGTGCCCCGAAAAAGCCGGAACGCACCTGGCTCATCACCTGCTGAAGGTTCAACCCCAGGGCATAGGCATTTTCCTTGAGCTCGATGTCTATTTCCTTGATCCCCTCCGGATCCGTATCGGTGACGTCCGTGAGCTTGGGGTTGTTCTCCAGATAGGCGCGCAGCTCCTCTTTTGCAGCCTCGAGCTGCATGTTGTCATTGCTCAGGAGGGCGATGGAAACGGGGCTGCCCCCGAAATTCCCGCCAGATCCAAAGGTGAGGCGCTCCACCCCATAGACCTCCCCGACTTCTTCCCGGATCGCATTGGTGATGACAGGGCTCGGGAAATCGCGCTCTTCCCCGGGAAGCAGGTTGACCCTGAGGGAAGCCTTGTTGTTCCCCGGGCCCACCCTCTTGATAATATTCTCAACCACGGATTTACCCCCGGTCTGCCGCTGGGTAAAATCTTCGTTTACCTTCCAGGCCGCAGCCTCCACCCGGCTGATGATATCAGCTGTGATCTCCGGGTTGGTGCCTTCGGGCATAAGCAGGTTAATCGATACCTGGTCGCTGGCGATACTCGGGAAAATGGTGACCCGGATCACTCCGGAGGCTATCGAGGCAAAGGTGACGACCAGCAGGGAGAGGAAAATTGAAAAGGTCATGAAGCGGTGCCTGAGGGTAAACCTCAGGGCAGGGCTGTAGAGCCTGTCCCGCAGGTAGGACATTATGCGGTCCCCGATGACGTTAAAGCCGCGAAGGCGCCTGAACAGCCTGTCAAAGAAGGACTTCTTCTTCTTTTTGTCTTCCTCTGTTTCCCTAACAAGGGCCTTGGAATGCGCAATGTGGGCCGGCAGGATAATAAGGGCTTCAAACAAAGATACCGTGAGGGTCAGAATCACCACCACGGAGACCTCCCCGAAAAATTCCCCGATACGGCTGTCGAGGAAGAGGAAGGTGGAAAAGGCCAGGACGGTGGTAATGATGGCCGACAGGATCGGGGGGATGACTTCAACCGTCCCGTCGATGGCCGCCTGCACCGGCGATTTGCCCATTTCGTAATGCTGGTAGATGTTTTCGGAGATGACAATCCCGTCATCGACCAGGATCCCGATCACAATGATCATCCCGAAGAGGGAAAGCACGTTGATCGTAACCCCGAGGGACCCTGCAAAAATAAACATCCCCAAAAAAGATATTGGCAGGCCAAAGGCCACCCAGAAGGCCAGTCGGGTATTGAGGAAAAAAGAGAGGAACAGCAACACCAGAAGGATCCCCATGGCCCCGTTCTCGAGCAGCAGCTGGGTCCGCTGTTTCAGGGTGATGGAACGGTCCGAATCCACATCGAGCCGGACGTTGTTCCGGGTCGCGTTAAAGTTTTCAATGTAGGCATTGATCTTGTCCGCGGTGGGAATGAGGTCCTCGTTGTTCGTATTGCTCACCTCGATGTTTACGGCGAGATTCCCGTTGAAATAACTGGCATTGGGCGTCTCTGAAAACCGGTCCCGGATCTCCGCCACATCGCTGAGGCGGATCGTATTTCCGGAAAGGTCCGAACGCACCACGAGGTTGCTGAGTTCATCCCCGTAATACGAGCGGTTCTTGGCGCGGATCAGGTAGTCCTCTTCCTCCGTCTTGATGTTCCCTCCAGTGGCGAGGATATTTGCCTGCCCCACCGCCTGGGCCACTTCCTGGAAGGTGAGCTCGTAGGCCAGCAGGTCCTTTTCACGGACGGCAATTTCAATTTCTTCTTCAGGGTATCCGGTAATTTCTATCTGGGAGATCCCGTCCATGGCCCGCAGGTCGTATTCGATCTGCCGGGCAATCTGTTTCAGGGTGGACAAGCTTACCCCTTCCCCGCTAAGCGCAAAACTGATGGTCGGGCGGATGGCCTCCTGTTTGGCCACAACAAGGGGCTCCATACCCCCTGGAAAATTGGGCACCCGGTCCACGGCATTCTTGACTTCGGTCAGGATGATGTCGATATCCTCGTCCTGGTCGATTTCCACCGTGATGCTCCCCCCGTTCTCCCGGGAGACAGAGGTCACGCGTTCGATCCCCACCAGCCCTTTCAGGTTGTCTTCGATCTTCAGGACGATCCCCTCCTCGATCTCCTGGGGGGCCGCCCCGGGATAGTTGATGCTGATGTTGATGATCTGTGAATCGATGAGCGGGAAGAAGGAGGAGGTCATGCGCGAAGCCCCCACGATCCCGAACACAAGGAACGCCAGGATAATGACGTTGACCGCCACATCGAATCTGATGAAATAACTGATGATGTTCCGCATCTGCTTAGGGGTTCTGTAGGTTCTCGCTCAGCTCCTCCTGCTTCCCTTTTTCGACATAGGGCCGGACGAGCATCCCGGGATAGGCCCCGGGCACCGACCGGGACAGGTAGACCACACCATTTTCCAATCCTTTGATGACGACTGTCTGGTCCGTATAAAAAACCGGCGACACCTGCGCGAGATCGAGGATACTATCCCTTAGAATAAAGAGTTCCCCGGTCTCGGTGAGGAGCTTTCTCGGGACTTCGATGGCGTTTTCCTCCTGCCTGCCCTGTATGGTCGCCTCCAGGTACATCCCTTCCTTCAGGTCCGGGTCGGTTACATCGATAAATACGGAAACCGTCTGGGACTGCTGGTTGACGGCTGCATTTATACGGGAGACCCTGCCTTCGTACTTCTGGGTCCCTTCGAGGTTGCTCAATTCCACTGTTTTGCCCAGCCGGAGAAAATCGCTGTAGCTCTTATTGACGGCCACCTCGAGCTCATACACCCTGGGGTTGATAAAAACCCCCAGGGACTGCCCCGGGCGCACCAGGGTCCCCTCGGTTACCTCGGCCTCTGTAAGCACGCCGGAAAAAGGGGCCCGTATGATGTATTTGGTCAGGCGCTGTTCGAGGTTTCGGACGTTGTAGTAAGTCGTTACAATGTTCCGCCCGTTGATGAAATACCGCTCCTGTTCTGAGGTCATCTCCGGCAGGTCCGGGGTACGGCTGGTCACATCAAAGGAATCCAGGTAGGCCTGCCATTTCGGGTAGATCTCGGGATAGTCCAGCCTTAGGTCGGGCATGGCGGCTGTAATCAGGTTATAGAGGTTGCTCTTGGCGCTCTGGACACTGGCCTGGTACTCCGAAGCGTCAATACGCAGCAAAACCTCGCCTTTGCGAAACGGCTGCCCGGGTTTGAACGGATTGGAACTCGCCTGGAAGACCCCCTGGACTTCGGCAAATAGCGCAACCCGCTCCTTTGCCACCAAATTCCCACTGGCCTTCACCTGAATGGGGACCGCCCCATTGCGGACCGTGTCGATGAATACGGTCTTAACCTGCCGCACAGGGGCAGGTCGTTTCTCCTTTTCCCGGGTGACCAGCAAATAGGAAACCCAGGCCCCAAGGCCGAGCACTAAAACGCCCAAAACATAGAGTATAATTTTCCTCATAAAGCCTTATTTCCGCAGTTGTGAGAGTAAGACTGCAAAACTATCCATTAGTTTAGTCGGCCGCCGTTAAATAAATCATAAAAGCCCTGTAACCCCTTTGAAAACAACGGGCTAACCCTGGAAAAGGCCGATGGGAAAGTGTCAAATTCCGCGGCACGGAAAAAGGGTGATCGGACCAAGTGGGGCTGTGGGAATCGGGCTACTGGCGTTCTGCCTCTTCTAAGGCCCCGGTGAGTTTTTCCCACTGCTCCATCTGTTCCTCCAATTGCGCCTTCAGCGCCTGGTACCTGTCGAAAAAACCGTCTTCAGCAATCGTCTTGTCGTACTCCATAAACAACCGGTGGTCGATCTCCCCGATCTCGGACTCCAGTTCCTGTATCCGCCTTTCGAGGCCGCTCAACCGGTTCTTCAGGGATTTCAGCTTCTTCTGGACCTGGTAGTCGAGCGGCTTTCCGGAAGGGGACTTTTGTCCCTCCTCCCCCGAAGCCGGGGCGGTGAGGACTATTTTCTCGACCTGCCTGAAATCGGAGACGTTTCGCTGGTCCAGATAAAAATCGATGTCGCCCAGATAGGGCTTGATCTTCCCGTCCCGGAATTCACAGACCATGTTGGTGAGCCCCTGCAGGAAATCCCGGTCGTGGGATACGAGGATCAGCGTGCCTTCAAAATGCTGCAGGGCTTCCTTCAGAACCTTTTTGGAGGGAATATCCAGGTGGTTCGTGGGTTCATCCAGCACCAGTACGTTAAAGGGCTGCAGGAGCATTCGGGCGAGGGC
>CAZUZE010000120.1:2370-6653 GCA_964624565.1 uncultured Robiginitalea sp. | reverse complement strand
TTTACAGACGGCAGTGTGGATTTTTTGAAGGGGGAGGGAAGACTTGAGGAAACCCGTATCGGTAAAATTCAGCGTTTGGGCGGGGGACCAGGAAAGGGCCAGGGTATCGCGTGCCCTGGAAATCGGCTTTACGCTGAAGGTATCGGCTTTTGTTTCCATTTCCGGGTGCCTGAGGATGAAAACGAGGGAATCCGGCTCAAAGGGGGTGATCCAAAGGTTCAGGCTGTCTTTTCCGGGTTCTTTGGTGAGTTTCGTCTTAACGGTATCCGGAAGCGCTGACAATAGGGAAACGGATGGAGGGGTATCCCCGTAATACCCGAATACAATCCTGTTGGAAGCCTTGAAGGAAGGTGGGAGTACCCCGTAATCGGGTACCTCCCGGAATAAATTCAGGACATAAAGGGAGTCTGTGGGCAGGGTAATGGTATCGGATACAAACCCTATTTTATCCACGCCCGGGTCGAAAAGGTTGTTTTTGCCGACATCCTTTAAGGCGATCAGGCGATAGTTCCCCGGTTTTAGGTTGGTCAGGTTGAAGGTAACCGCGCTGTCCAGGGTATTGGTAAGGTAGTACGGGAGTTTTTTATAGATGACCGAATCGGTAAATGCCGAATCGATTTCGTGCAGCATCACACTTATATAGGGGTCCGGCTTCAGGTTCCTGGCATCCGCGACTGCCCCGGACAGGGACAGGGAATCGATCTTATCCCCGGTGGAGAATACATAGGTGAGGAAATCATACGGGTTCCCCTCATTGTTGTCCACCACGCTCTGACCGAAATTAAAGGTATAGGTAGTGTTCTCCAGCAGGGTGTCCTTTATTTGGATTTCGATGTACTTGCGCGCCCCCCCCATCGGGGTAATTTCCGGTTTGTTCTTCAGCGGGGGGGAGATGATCAGCTGGTTCTGGACATCCTGTAACCGGACGTATTCATCGAAGTACAGGCGGATCCGCTTTCCCTCGAACCTTGTGGTATTGTTCGGCGGTTCGGCCTTGATCAGCACGGGCGGGGTCTTGTCCTCAGGGCCTCCGCCCGGGGTCCCGCGCCTCCCGCACTGGCTCAGGGCCAGGAGGGACAAAAGGACCAGCAACAGGCCCGGATTTTTGCGGAAGTAGCGGACAAACATCTCTTATCGACTCTAATCGACCACAAAGAAACAATTTATTTGGGGAAGTTATCCATCAGGGGACTACCGCCATGACGGCGATGAAAATCCGCTTCTTCCTCACCCTTTCCAGGACAGCCACGCATGATTCCAGGGTCGCCCCGGTAGTTAGGACGTCATCTACGATCAGGATGTCTTTTCCCTCCAGTTCCCAGGGCCGTCGCAGGTCGAATACCCCCGCTGCGCCTTTCCATCTCCTCCACCTGTTTTTGGTCGTCTGGCTCGGCGTATTTATCCGCTTGCACAGGTTCTCCCCGCAGTAGCGGGCACCGAGTCGTCCCGCAATGGCCTTTCCAAACCCGGCGGCCTGGTTGTACCCCCGTTTTCTCCTTTTTCGGGGATGCAGGGGCACCGGAAGCACCACAGACACGTTTTGCAGGCGCGGCTCCCTGGCAAGGATATGGCCGTACCACTCTCCCAGCCAGCGGCCGATCTGCTCCTGACCCCTGTACTTCAGGCTGTGAATCAGGTTCGGGACCACCCCGCATTCGGAGTAATAGAGCATGGCCGCGGCCTTTTCCACATGGCACCGGCCGTAAAACAGCCGGTCCGCATGGTTTTCAGTACTGTAGTTGAAATCGGTAAGGGGTAATTCATTTCGACAAAATGCGCACAGGAGTTGTTCTCCCCGATATAATAGGGCATTACATCCAAAACAAAGGCCGGGCACGGCATAGGAGAGGGCATCATTTAGTATTTTTGAAAGGTTCGAACCCAACTGTCTAATCCCTTTCTCACGAGGTACCCGCTGCATGACTTCTCAGGACTCTAGTTTTAATAACAGGATCATTTTTGCCACATTGATTGCAGTGATAATCGGTATCCTGATTGCCTTCTATTACAGTTTTGCGCAGTCCCGGGAACAGATCCGGTACCTGGAAAAGGAGCGCAGCCTGCTGATCAGGGACCTCACCTCCATCAAATCCGAAGTTGACCGCCTGCTCGCCTTTAGCGAAGTCAAGGAAATCGAACTCCAGGAAAGCGAGAACCGCGTGCAGCAATTGCTCGACTCCGTGGGCCGGCTCAACTATAACCTCTCCAGGATCGAGCAGTACCGACGGGAGATGAAAACCCTCGAAGCCAGGTATACCAACATCAAAAATAAGCAGGAACAACTGCAATCGAACAACACCGAACTGGCTGAGAAGTACGAGGAGACCCGAAGGATGCTCGAAGACCTGAAAGGGCGGACGAACTCTCTGGCCGAAACCGAATCCCTGCTAAGGGAGAAAAACCAGGAACTCAGCAGGGAGCTTAAGCGGAAGAGCTACCTCAGCCTCGAAGATCCCCTTGGAGATGGGTTCAGGCTCAGAAGGGACCGCCCGGTAAAAACCAACAAAGCCGCTTCCATCGTTAAACTGCGCGGCTGTGTCACAGTCAATGGCAACCCGAACACGACCATGGAGGAAAAGGTCATATACCTTCAGTTCCTCGGCCCGGATATGGCGATCATTGAGGACAATGCCTCCCTGGTGGCAGTGAACGGGAACGTGTACAGCAAAAAAGTGGAACTCGTCTTCACGGGGGAGGAAATGAGCGTTTGCGATTTTATTACGGTCCCCGAGGGTTCGCTGGGCGAAGGGATTTATACCCTGAATGTCTTTGAGGACGAAAAATTGCTTTCCACCTCGGAATTTCGCCTGAAATAGCCGATCGAATTCCTTTCGGATATTCTATTTTTGCCCCATGGCAAAACAAGAAGACGATTTCAAGAAGGTTATTTCACACGCCAAGGAGTACGGGTACGTGACCCAGTCCAGCGAGATCTACGACGGACTGAGCGCCGTATACGACTACGCTCAGAACGGGGCGGAACTCAAAAAAAACATCCGGGAATACTGGTGGCAGGCCATGGTGCAGCTCAACGAGAACATCGTGGGCATAGACGCTGCTATTTTTATGCATCCCACCACCTGGAAGGCCTCAGGGCACGTAGATGCCTTCAATGACCCGCTGATCGACAACAGGGATTCCAAAAAAAGGTACCGGGCCGACGTCCTGATCGAGGACCATGTGGCCAAAATCGAAAGTAAGATTGACAAGGAGGTCGAAAAAGCGGCAAAGCGCTTCGGGGACGCCTTCGACCGGGACCAGTTCCTCAACACGAACCCAAGGGTCCTGAACTACCGGGAGCAGGCCAGCGGCATCCTAAGCCGGATGGCGCGTTCCCTCGAGGCGGAAGACCTGGCGGATGTCAGGGCCCTGATTGAAGAGCTGGAGATCGTTTGCCCGGTTTCCGGGTCCCGCAACTGGACGGATGTAAAGCAGTTCAACCTGATGTTCGGCACCCGCCTGGGGGCCACGGCAGACTCTTCCATGGAACTCTACCTCAGGCCTGAAACCGCCCAGGGGATCTTTGTGAATTTCCTGAACGTACAGAAATCGGGGAGGATGAAGATCCCCTTCGGGATCGCCCAGGTCGGCAAGGCGTTTCGCAACGAGATCGTCGCCCGTCAGTTTATCTTCAGGATGCGGGAATTCGAGCAGATGGAAATGCAGTTTTTTATCCGGCCCGGGGAGCAGCAGAAATGGTATGAGCACTGGAAGGAGGCCCGCATGAAATGGCACCTGTCCCTGGGGATGGGGGCCGAACAGTACCGCTTCCACGATCACGAGAAACTGGCGCATTACGCAGATGCAGCGGCAGATATCGAATTCAGGTTTCCCTTCGGGTTCAAGGAACTGGAGGGGATCCATTCCCGAACGGATTTCGACCTCTCGAGCCATGAAAAGTTCTCCGGCAAAAAGCTGCAGTACTTCGATCCGGAACTCGGGGAGCACTACGTCCCCTATGTGATCGAGACGTCCATAGGCCTGGACCGCATGTTCCTGGCCGTCTTTTCGCATGCCCTTTGCGAAGAGGAACTGGAAGACGGCAGCAGCCGCACCGTACTGCGCATCCCGGCCGTCCTGGCACCCGTGAAAGCGGCCATCCTCCCCCTGGTCAAAAAAGACGGGCTTCCCGAACTCGCCCATGAAATCATCGGGGATCTAAAATGGGATTTTATGGTGCAATACGATGAAAAGGACGCCATCGGCAGGCGGTACCGCCGGCAGGATGCGGCCGGGACGCCTTTTTGTATCACCGTCGACCACCAGACCCTGGAAGACCGGAC
>CAZUZE010000120.1:0-2270 GCA_964624565.1 uncultured Robiginitalea sp. | reverse complement strand
AGGATATTGTTTATACCCACTTCCAGGCTCAGGTTCAGCCGGCCCCCCCACCGGGTGCGGTACCCGAACTGGGTATTGAAGAGGTTATAGGCATCGCTGTAAAGGGAATTGCCGTCTGTCAGCGGGATGGGATCCACATACTGGTAATTGGTGTTCCAGAAAAGGCCCTGGTCAGAACTGATTTGCAACCCGCCGTACACCCGGTTTTTCGGGACCCCGGTCAGCGCGTTTCCCGAAAAGTCGGAGTCCTGCGTTTTAAAATCCACAAAGGTATGGTCGTTTAGGGTGTATGACAGGAAGGGGCTCAGGCTCCAGCCACCCCAGGGCCCCATAAAGTACTGCAGGCTTGCCTCCACGCCCCGGTGCCTGGTTTGTCCCGCATTGCGGCCGATGAATTCGTCCTCGCCAACGCGTTGTGCCACCAGCAGGTCGTCGATGTCCATCTGATACAGGGCAACCGAACCCTGCAGGCGCCTGTTGAACCAGGATCCCGAACCTCCCAGCTCGTAGTTCATCCCCTTTTCCTGGCTGATATCCGGGTTGATGACCCCATCAGGGGCAAGGGTTTCCTCGAGGGAGGGGTTGCTGAAGCCCCTGCTGACGTTCAGGTAAACCCATGACACTTCCCCGATGGAGTACCTTAGGTCCAGGCTGGGCAGTACGATGGGGTCAAAATCGCGCTCGGCGCTCCGGTTTCCCACCCCTTCGACAAAGCGGTCCCGGAAATCGTAGGCCGTTTTGTTCACGCTGACCCCTGCCTGGGCCATCAGGCGGGTTGTTATATGCCACTGGAACTGGGCGAAGGCGTAGAACTGCCTCCTGAATTCCTTGTTCCGGCTCAGCTGATCGCCCTGCAGGCTCCCGTTTCCATCCGTTTCCCTGTACAGGTTTTCAAAAGTGGCCCAGGAGTATTCATCCCGGTAGCTTTCAATCCCGAAAAGGCCCCTGGTTTTGGAACCCGTGCCGCCCGGGGTTACCGTAAAAACCGAGCGAACCCCATACCCCGTGGTGAATTCGTCAAGGATATTGAATGGCCGGGGTTCGTAGTGGTCGAGGTAGGTGAAGAAGATACTGGTGGTATTTTCAAAGCCGGGGGCGAGCCGGATGGCATCCGAAAGCCCGATAAGGGTGTATTTGTTCGCTTCGAACCCCTTGGCCGCCCTCCAGTTTGCGGCTGCCTGGGTGGGATCCGTCTCAAAATCGGTGCGCCCCAGCGAACTTGGGATTTCAGCGGTGTAGTCAATATAGTTTACCAACAGGTTGAGCCGGTGGGATCCCCCGGCCCGAAGCCCCAGGGTGGCCAGCAGGCCATCCCTGTCAAAGGCGTTGTTTTCCCGGTAGCCCTGTGTGGTCATCCGGTTGTACCGGATCTCGGCTGTCAGTCCCCCTCCCCGGTGATTCAGGCTCAGGTTGTTTTTAAAGAGGCCATAGGAGCCAAAGCTGCTCCGATTGCGCAAAAAGGTACCCTCCTCTCCCTTGGTGTCCGAATTCAGAAGGATGGCCCCCCCAAGGGCGGCCCCGTAACTCCCCGATTTTGGCCCTTTGACCACTCGGATGGTGCTGAGGTTTTCCAGGTCGAATGCTTCCAGGGCAGAAACCCCTGTGCCGTTGGTGACCGGGATTTCATTGTAGTACATCCTGAGTTTGTCCGTGCCGAATGGGGTCCGGGCCCCGACCCCGCGAATCGTAATCCGGTTCGTATTCAGGGCGCCGGATAGAAAATACACCCCGGGGATCTGGTTGAAGGTCCCGGCGAAGTCGATCGGGCTCTGGGTGCTGATCGCTTTTTCGGTCAGCAGGTCGGAAGGGACAATCCCAAGGCTGGGCGGCCCTTCCCGTTCGACGCCCAGGACCACCTCTTCCAGATAGGTTACGGAGTCCCTCGGCTGCTGCTGTGCGTACCCTTCCAGGACGCAGGAAAACACCAGGAAAAACAGGCAATTTAGGGGATGCTTCATCCGTTGGGCGTATAGTTCGGGATACAGAAAATACGGCCCCAAAGGTAGGGGTTTCAGGCTTAACTGCCGTTTCCGGAACGGTTTCGATAGCTTTGGCAGAATGCCTATTTTTGGGCAAACAAAAAAAATTGCGAATAGCTTCCTACAATGTCAACGGAATCCGTGCGGCCATCCGAAAAGGGTTCCTGGACTGGCTGGTCACTGCAGCCCCGGACGTAATCTGCCTTCAGGAAATCAAAGCCACGGAAGAACAGCTGGATCTGTCCCTGTTCGAAACCGCGGGATACCCCTATAATTATTGGTTTCCCGCTG
>CAZUZE010000119.1:3720-6656 GCA_964624565.1 uncultured Robiginitalea sp. | reverse complement strand
TCAAGGCCGCGAAGTATAGAAGACCGTTACCTTCAGCAGTACCCTGCCTACTGCTTTCCGGTGCCCCGGATGAAGGGTACAAAGCGCACCGCCATGAGTTTCTCGGACTTGTACCTCCCCTTTTCACGAGTGATAAGGGTTAGTTGCCGAACCCCTCCGTGGGGCCCGATGGGAATAACCATCCGTCCCCCGTCAGCGAGTTGTTCCATCAGCGGCTGGGGGAGTTCCTCTGCCCCTGCGGTCACCAGGATGGCATCGAAAGGGGCCTCGTCGGGCAACCCGTTATACCCGTCCCCGATATGCACGGTTACATTTTTATACCCCAGTTTTCTAAGGCGTTTTTGTGCAGCCAGCCCCAGGGGCGATACGATTTCAATGGTGTGAACTTCCTGTGCGAGCTCAGAGAGGATCGCCGCCTGATACCCGGACCCGGTGCCGATTTCAAGCACCTTCTCCCCCGGCTGTACCCCGAGGACCTGGGTCATATAGGCCACGATATACGGTTGTGAAATCGTCTGCCCCTCCCCTATGGGCAGCGCCCTGTCATGGTAGGCATAGCTTTTGTAGTCATCTGGGACGAATTCGTGCCGGGGAACACGCCCCATGACCTCCAGTACAAGGGTGTCGTCCACATCCCTGGCCTGCAGTTGCTCCCGCACCATGGCCGCCCTCAGGGCCGCATACTCTTCCTGGGCACGGGCCACCAGTGCCATAAGCAGCAAAAAAAGTGTGATTATCCCTTTCCTGGGCATGTTCCTCCGGGGTTTAATACAACCAAAAATACAATTAATCGCGCATAGTTATCAAACCCGGAAGCTTCCAACGGCAGACGCCCATCCTTTTTGATGCGCGGCCTAGCGCTGAAACCGCTTCAGGCCTACGACCTTCTTCTTTGAATTGATGAAATAGACCCCTGTGAGCAGGATAACGGCAGCAAGGACGGACTGTCCCGATATGGCCTCGTCCAGGAAATACCACCCCAGGAACATTGCGACAATGGGATTGACATAGGTGTTGGTGGCCACCTTTTCAGGGGATACCACTTTGAGCAGGTAATTAAAGGAGGTGAAGGCCACGATGCTCCCGAAGAGCACAAGCAGGATCATGGACCAGAGGGTATCGCCCCTCCAGTGTTCCAGGGGCAGCCAGGGTTCGTTAAAGGCCAGGCTCATCAGGCACAGGATGACCCCCCCGGTCACCATCTGGTACCCCGTATTCACAAAATAATTCGGGGGAAGGTCGGCCCGTCCTACAAACAGGCTGCCATAGCCCCAGGCGAGCATGGCCGAAAAGATCATAAGGATACCCGCAAAGGCATTTTCTTCCTGTACAATGGTGCTCTGGTTGATCAGCAGGTACATCCCGAGGACGCCCAGGCCCACCCCCACCATGGACATCGGCTGGATCTTTTTACCCTGAAGCAGCCACATCATGAGCAGGATTACCAGGGGCTGGGCGGAAATCTCCAGGGCCGCAAAGTTGCTGTCCACATATTTGAGCGCCCATACAACGATGCCGTTCCCAAAACTCAGGAATAAAAACCCCGCGAGGGCCGCATTCAAAAATTGCCTTTTGCTGATGCGTATGGTTTTCCCCAGCGCAAGGGCGATGCCAAAAATCAGTACCCCGGCGATCAGGAACCTGATGCCGGCCAGCATAAAGGGGGCCAGCTGGCTTACGGCAATTTTGTTGAGGAGGTAGGTAGAGCCCCAGATCACGTAAATGGCAAAGAATGCTGCGAGGATCAGCGGCAATTGTGATCGGTTTTCCATTCGGCAATATTAGCTATTCCACCCCAAAAAACGCCCATAAATATCAAAATCCGCCGGCTTCAGAGGAGGCCCGCCACCATAAAGCCCAGGTAGGTGCCAAGCGCGTTGCCCAGGGAGCCGATCAGGATGGCCGGCAGGATGAGTTCATCGCGGCCAAAGTTCCTGGCGAGTGCCATAGCCGTTGTACCCCCGCCTATATTCGCCTGGGAGGCTATGGCCGCCATGTCCCAGTCATAGCGGAGGAAATAGCACCCCAGGAAAACCACCAGCCCATGCCCCAGGACCGTGATCGCGATAAACCCGAGAAGCAGCAGGGCCAGTTCCCCGGCTGCCCCGAGGGCGCTGAAATCGCAGTAGGCCCCAACGACTGCAAGGAAAAGGTAAATCCCCCAGCTGCCGAGGAACATGTTGCCCTTTTGCCTGTGCAGGGCCGGTATCTGGGCAAGGACCAGGGCCAGGGTGGTTATGAGGATCATTTCCGGAACGTTCCACCCTTTGCCCCTGAAATAGGTCGCGAGCCAATGGCAGAGCAACAGCCCGAATGCGCTCAGGCCAATCCATAGGGAAAGGGTCCGGATCGTCAGATGGGACGCCTCATCTTCTGCAGTCCCTGAGGGGGCTTCAGGAATTTTTTCCAGGCCTTTATTCAATTTGCGCAACGGGATCCACCGCCCCAGCAAGACGGGAGCTGCAATGGTGACAAAAAACCACAGGGTGGTCACGATATTATCCGCGGCCACGGCGCTGGTATAGACCAGGCCCTGGTCCATCACCCGGTAGTGCAGGGCGACCGCATTAAAATTGATGCTCCCGCCCGTATAGGTACCGGCCAGCATGCCCGAAAGGGCCGGGTATAACCCCTCAAAAAGGGGACCGTCCTTTATCAGCAGGGTCGCTGTAAAAACCCCGAAAACGGTTCCCAGACTGCCAAGCAGGAAAAGGACCAGGATAGGCAGCCCGGTTTGTTTCAGCTGCGCGAGGTTCACATTGAGCAGCATCAGGAAGAGGGACGCGGGTGCCACCACCTCGAAAATAAAGTCATAGGTGGGATTGGCCCGGCTGGGCAACAGGCCCGTATTGGCAAAAACAGCCCCGAGGACGATTACCAGCAGTGCGATCCCGAAAGCCCTGAAAACGGGTTTCCGGCTCACCCAATCGGAAAGG
>CAZUZE010000119.1:0-3620 GCA_964624565.1 uncultured Robiginitalea sp. | reverse complement strand
AAGCGGCCAGATGCCGGGCTGTCAGTGTTTCAGCGACTGCATGTCGATGACAAACCGGTATTTGACGTCCGAACTCACCACGCGCTCGTAAGCTTCATTTATTTCCTGCATCCCGATGACTTCCACATCGCTTACGATATTGTGCTTTCCGCAGAAGTCCAGCATGTCCTGGGTCTCGGCAATGCCGCCGATCAGGGAACCCGCAATGCGCTTGCGACCCATCATCACCCCGGCGCCATGGAAGGGCTTTAAAGGCTCCACAGCCCCGACCAGGACCATGGTGGCATCGATCTTTAACAGGCCGATGTACGGATCCATCTCGTGGCCAACGGGAATGGTATTGAGGATAAAATCAAAGGAATTGGCCTGGGCCTGCATGGCCTTGGCATCTGTGGAAATCAATACTTCATGGGCCCCGAGGGCTTCCGCGTCTCTGGCTTTTTCAGGGGAACGGGTTATCATTACCACGTGAGCGCCCAGGGCATTGGCAAACTTAATGCCCATATGGCCCAGTCCGCCGAGTCCTACAACGCCTACGCGATCACGCCTGCCCACTTTCCAGTGCTTGAGCGGCGACCAGGTGGTGATTCCTGCACACAACAAGGGGGCCGCCCCCCTAAGGTCTATGTTTTCAGGAATCCGCAGCACGAAGTCCTGGTCTACCACGATATGGGTGGAATAGCCCCCGTAGGTGCGGCCAAAATCCGGCTCAGGGCTGTTGTAAGTCCAGGTACAACCCTTTTCGCAAAACTGTTCCAGGTCTTTTTTACAGGGGGAACACTCGCGGCAGGAATCCACCATACAGCCGACCCCGACGAGATCCCCTGCCTTGAATTTCCGGACCCGGGACCCTGCTTCGATGACCTTCCCGATTATTTCGTGACCCGGGACCACCGGATAGGTGGAGTTGAGCCATTCGTTGCGCGCGGTGTGTATATCGCTGTGGCAAACCCCGCAGTACAGGATTTCTATGTGTACATCCCGTTTTCCAGGCGCCCTCCGGCTGATTGACATTTTTTCAAGGCGGGCATCGGCAGCTTGGGTGCCATAGGCAGAAACAGTAGTACTCATAGGATTGCGTTTAAAATTTAAATGGATTTTGAACTTTTCCTAAAGGTATTGATTTCCGTAATCACTCCGTCAGTTTTGTCGTCCGCAAAATCCACGGCCTGTTTATATGGGGTTCGGGGCCATCACAGCCAATTCTTTTCATATGTTTAACTATTTAAGCAAAACTTTAAACATTATTTAATACTTCCCTGCGGATACTATACCTACCTTCGAATCCTAATCCTAAAACAATGAAAATGAAATTACTAAAGACAACACTCGTCCTGGCCATTTGCACTGCGGTAACCGCAGTAAATGCCCAGGGAACCGAAGTAACAACAGTTGAAGGCAGTTCCGATGCCCAGTCGCAGCCTGAGGTTGTGGAAGTGCAGGAACTCTCAATTGCGAAGATTGCCGCGAGCAATGAGGCATTCGCAACCCTGGTTACCGCCCTCGACGCAGCCGGGTTGGTACAAACCCTGGAAGGCGCCGGGCCGTTTACGGTCTTTGCCCCAACAAATGACGCTTTCGCAAAGCTTCCGGCCGGCACTGTGGAATCCCTGCTGAAGCCCGAGAGCAAACAGGCGCTCTCCGGAATCCTCACCTATCACGTGATCGCCGGGAAATTTATGGCAGCCGACGTTGTGAAGGCGATCCAAAGCAACAACAACGCTTTTAGCGTAAAAACGGTAAACGGTCAGAACCTCACCCTCAGTTTAGTGGACGGGGCCGTAATGGTAACCGATGCCAAGGGGAATTCTGCGAAAGTAACCGGAACCGATGTGAAGGCCTCTAATGGGGTTATCCACGTAATTGATTCCGTTTTGCTTCCGAACTGATAGCCTCCATATGTGCAAATAAAAAAACCGCCCTTTTTGGGCGGTTTTCTTTTTCATAGCAATCTAATTCCCATCTCCGGGAGTTACACGTCCAAGCGCGTAGTTAAGCGCTTTTCTACCTTTCTCTTAATGGCGGTGAGCCTTTTCATCACCTCCATCAGGTGCTGGTCACGTGTTTTCTTATATACCTCATTGATCTCAAGGATCAGTTTCTTTAAGTCCCTGGAAGCCTGAACGCGTTCACTGGTAGTGATTCTGGACCACTTCCTGCTCTCAAACTCCTCGGCTCGTTGCAAAATTTCCATACCCTTCCAATTAAATTAAACGTTTCCTCCAAAATCGTTCCAAAATCCTCAGCAGGCTATAGAATCCTCCTCATGAACTTTTTTAGGTACAAAGCGACTTGTGAAATAGAGGAAGTGGACTACATCCGGTCTATGGATTCAAAGAACTTCTCGCATAAAGATACGACATCCTTTTATTTTGTTGAATTTCCTTAACAAATGTTTAAACAATTTAAAGAGGTAGGCTGAAGCGAAAAGGGTCAGTGCATATAACTGCCGGCGTTGACGTCGATGACCGTTCCGGTGGCGTGATCCATTTTGCCGCTGCAGATAAACGCAGCCAGGGGGGCCAGGTGCTCTGGCCTGGTGAGTTCGGGCAGGGCGATCTCATCGAGCAACCATTTTTCCCCATACCGTTCGATAAAGGATTCTGCCATGGCGGTGCGGGTGAATCCCGGGGCGATAACAAATGAAGTGATCCCGTCCTTCCCAAAAGACCTGGCCACCGACCTGGAAAGCGACGTCAGCCCGCCCTTGGAGGCCGCATACGCCAGGTATTCGGCGGTTTCGCCCCGAAAGGCCGCCCGACTTCCCACATAGACGAAGCGGCCACCCCCCCGGCTCCTGAAATGGGCAATGCCCAGTTGGGTCAGCTGGCCCGCACTGTCCAGGTTGATGGCCAATGTTTTTTTCCAGGTGGCATACCATTCCCCGGCCGGTGATCCAACATCATGGGGGAGGAAAACGCCGGCATTGAGGACCATGGAATCGAGATGGCCCATCTGGCGGAGGCACTCTTCAAACAGGGCAGTCACGGCCTGCGGGTTTTCCAGATCTCCCTGAACTGTGAAGGAGGCCGAATCCGGGAATTCTGTAAGGAGTTCTTCGGCAGCCCCGGCATGGACATTGTAATGGAGGGCTACCCGCGCTCCCTGGCCTATAAGTTCGCGGGCGATCGCCCTTCCTATCCCCTGGGAGGCTCCGGTTACCAGTATATGTTGGCCTTGCAAGTCCATTTGGTGTGAGGTAAAGTAGGGAGAATATCCCAAAAATGCAATGGCAGCTGCGGCCCAACCAGGGTACCTTTCGGGCAAGGAAATCAACTGACCCCTCCATCCGGGTTCCGGCCCCGCCTGCTGAAGTACTTTTTCAAAAACCGGTGCCCGTTTTCGGAAAATAAGCGGCGGATGGCCTCATCAGCGCGGATGGCATTCTCCGGGACCTTCCACCGGGCCGAAGTCAGATAATTATAGGCATGGCGTTCCGTAAAATCTGCCAGAAAAGGGAGTTCCTCGGCCGTCCAGAAACCGCTGAGCCCAGAACACCAAGAGGCTTTCGCCGCAATTGAACGTGGAGACTTTGCAGGAGCTAAAGCCAGCTACGAAAAGATTCTTGTTGAATACCCAAACGACCAAGAGGCCCATGCGGGACTTGCGCAGGTAGAGCT
>CAZUZE010000118.1:0-6713 GCA_964624565.1 uncultured Robiginitalea sp. | reverse complement strand
GTCTTGTCCACGATCAGGGTATCAACCGTATTCATCCGTTCGAGGGCCGCTGCATTTTTGATCAGTACCCCGTTCTGTGCGCCCTTGCCCACCCCTACCATCACGGACATGGGCGTGGCCAGGCCAAGGGCACAGGGGCAGGCAATGATCAGCACGGCAATAGCATTTACAAAGGCGTACACATAAGCAGGCTGCGGCCCCCAAAGGGCCCATACCCCAAAGGTTACCACGGCTATGAGGACAACCGCGGGGACAAACCAGGCCGAAACCCGGTCGGCCAGGTTCTGGATCGGGGCTTTGCTCCGGCTGGCCTCGTTGACCATCTGGATGATCTGGGCGAGCAGGGTATCCGACCCAATCTTCTCTGCCTTCATCAAAAAGGATTGGTTGCCATTGATGGTCCCGGCACTCACCCGGTCGCCTGTGGCTTTCCCCACGGGGACGGGCTCCCCGGTAAGCATGGATTCATCCAGGGCAGTGCTTCCTTCGGTCAGCCGGCCATCCACAGGGACCTTATCCCCCGGTCGGACCCTGAGGATATCCCCCACCTGGATCTCGTCGATGCCTATTTCTTCCTCTGCCCCCCCACTGACCCGCAACGCCTTGTTAGGAGCGAGTTTCAGCAGTTCCCGGACTGCGGAATTGGTCTTGCTGTGTGCCCGGGCTTCCAGCACCTGGCCCAAAAGGACCAGGGTGAGGATTACGGAAGCAGCTTCAAAATAGACATGCACACTGCCCGATTCCGTCTTGAACTGGGCCGGGAAAAAATCTGGGAATAGCATGCCGAAAACACTGAAGATCCAGGCCACCCCTGCCCCGATGCCAATGAGGGTAAACATATTCAGGTTCCATGTTTTGATGGAACGATAGGCGCGCTGGAAGAACATCCAGCCCGCGTAAAACACCACGGGAAGGGACAATCCCAGTTGCACCCAGTTCCAGCTCTGCTGCCCCATGACCTTATAAAGGGGATTGTCCGCGAGCATTTCGGACATGGCGATCAAAAATATCGGAAGGGTGAACGCCGCCGCTATCCAAAGCTTTTTCCGGAGTTTCCGGTAGGTCTTCTCCTCTGCCGTAAGATCGGGTTTAACCGGGACCAGGTCCATCCCACATATTGGGCAGCTCCCCGCGGCATCGCTGAGAACTTCCGGGTGCATCGGGCAGGTCCACTGCCGGGGGGAGGCACTGTGGACGCGCTGTTCTTCCACCAGGTCCATCCCGCAGACCGGGCAATCCCCCGGGGAATCATAGGTCGTATCCCCTTCGCACTGCATCGGGCAATAGAACGTTCCCGTACCCGGGCCCACCGGTTTATCGGCTTTATCCGGTTGCTCCTCCGGGCGGGTGCCCTTTGGATGGATGCTGTACCGGCCCCCATCGGCCCGCAGGGCTTCCTGAAACTGCTGCAGGGGTATGTGGTGTTCCATTTCCAGTACTGCCGCCTCTTCCTCCAGGTTTACCGAAACCGCCAAAACCCCTTCCACCCTGGCGAGGGTCTGCTCCACGTGGGCGCGGCACCCGTTGCAGGTCATTCCGTGTATGTGATAGCTGTGTTTCATAATATTTTTGAGCATTTGTACCCCCTATTTACCGGCCTGTCAGGTAATTGATGGTGGCGGTCTGCACATAGTAACTTTTAACGGCCGCAATGCGTGCCATCTCAAATTTAAGCTGCAGTTCCTGAATGTCCAGGACCTGGTCAAAATCTATGGTCCCGGTTTGATAGTTCCGCAGCAGGATGTTCTCGGCATCCCTGGCCCGTTCCAGGTTTTTCAGCTGGGTCTCGTATTTGATCCTTGCCCCTTCCCGGGCACTGACCGCCTCGCTTAACAGGGTTTCCAGCAGGTTTTTCCGACTGGACTTCCGGGCCAGGATTTCCTCCTGCCTGAGTGCGTTCTGTGCCGTCCTCGAACTGAATTGCTTGTTGAAAATGGGTATGGAAAAGGAGACCATGGGCATCAGCACATCCTTGCCGTTGTCGCTGAAATCCATGTCTGTCCGCTCGGCCACTGGGATATAGTCCAGGCCGAATCCCAGGTTTGGCCCGGTCTCCTTCTGGTTGAGGGCTTCGGACTGAGTCACGGATTCATAGAGCCTGTCGTACTTTTCGAGTTCGGGATGGACTTCCAGATGGTCCTGCTCCTGAGCGATGGCGTCCTGTATCGACAGGGAATCTGCCACAGCAATCGCCGTGCCTGCCTCCCGGTCCAGCAGCTTGTTGAAAGTGGTTTGTTCCGCCCTGTATTCCTGTTCCAGCACCATGTTGGCCTCTTCCAGTTCATTCTGGCGGATCTGGAGGCGCAGCACATCCACGGCTGAGGCATTGCCGACTTCCACGGAAGTCAGGGCGAGCGATTCATAGGTCCTCAGCAACTGGATGTTCTTCTCCAGGACCTCCATTTTCCGCCGGATCTCGTAAAGGGTGTAATAGGAGCGGGAGACGGAGAGGCGAAGCTTCCTCTTGGTGATTGCGATATCGAGGTATTCCACTTCCGCAAGGGAATTCGCATAGTCCTCCCTGGCAGTGATGGTGCCGAACCAGGGGAGCATCTGCCTGACCGAAAACCGCGCCTTTTGGGCCCCGGTGCGCGTTTCGGGCTCGCTGACAAAAACCCCTGCGCTCAGTTCCGTGTTCGGAAGCGCATTGGCCTCTTCGACCCGTTCCTTCGAAATGGCGTACTTTACCTCGAACGCCTGCACCTCCGGGTTGTTGGCTTCTGCCTCCTCAATGTAGGATTCCAGGGTTTGTGCGTGGGCGATTCCCACCATAAAAAGGCCTGCAAGGGCTCCTAAAAGCTTTTTCATCCTTCTGAATATTTAAGTTGCCATTCCTTTTTCCAGCTGAACAGTACAGGGACCACCAACAAGGTAATCAGGGCGATCAGCATCCCCCCGAAAGACGGGATTGCCATAGGGATCATGATATCGCTGCCCCGGCCGGTGGAGGTCAGCACCGGCAAAAGGGCCAGCAGGGTGGTGGCCGTGGTCATCAGGCAGGGGCGGATCCGCTTCTCGCCTGCTTCCACCACGGACGCCCGGATGGCTTCGGTGGTATCGGGCCTGTTTTTGCTAAAGGTCTGCGTCAGGTAGGTAGCCATGATCACCCCGTCGTCCGTGGCAATTCCGAACAGGGCGATAAAGCCTACCCATACCGCCACGCTCAGGTTGACAGGGTGCATCTGGAAGAGGTCGCGCAGGTTTTCCCCCAGGAAGCTGAAGTTCAAAAACCAGTCCTGCCCGTAACACCAGATCATGATAAAACCGCCCCCGAATGCCACGGCGATTCCCGTAAACACCATCAGGGAGGTGGAAACCGAGCGAAACTGGAAATAGAGGATCAGGAAAATAATAAGCAAGACCAGGGGCACCACCACAGAAAGTGTTTTCTCGGCCCGTACCTGGTTCTCATACGTACCGGTAAACTGATAGCTGATCCCTTCGGGCACTGTGAGTTCCCCGTCCTGTATTTTTTGGGCAATCGCTGCCTGTGCAGCCTCTACCACATCCACTTCCGCAAAACCATCCCGTTTGTCAAAAAGCACATAGCCCACCAGGAAGGTGTCCTCGCTTTTGATGACCTGCGGCCCTTTTTCATACCGGATCTTCGCCAGTTCACTCAGGGGGACCGGGTTGCCCCTTGCCACCGGGACATAAATCTTCTCAAGGTCATCGGGGTTTTCCCGGAGTTCCCTGGGGTACCGGACCCGGACGCCATATCGTTCCCTGCCCTCCACAGTACGGGTAAGGGTCATCCCTCCGACAGCGACTTCCAGGACCCGCTGAACCTCTTCCACCCGGATCCCGTACCGCGCGAGGGCTTCCCGGTCGATGTCGATCAGCAAATAGGGCTTGCCCACGATCCGGTCTGCAAATACGGCCTCCTCTTTGACGCCCTGGACTTCCCTGAGGACCTGCTCCAGTTTCAGGCCAAAGGCCTCGATCTGGGCCAGGTCCTGGCCCTTGACCTTGATTCCCATGGGGGCCCGCATCCCGGTCTGCAACATGACCAGGCGGGTCTCGATCGGCTGCAGTTTGGGGGCAGAGGTCACCCCGGGCAACCGGGTCACTTCGACGATCTCGTTCCAGATATCCCCGGGCGTGCGGATCCCGGGCCGCCAGGAGCGATAGTATTCCCCTGAAGGGTCCGGGACCAGGTCCTCGTGGACCACCCCGGAAAAAGGGATGCTTCCGGATTCCCCGACCCCTGAAGCCCCGCTCTTGAAATTCGGGTTGAAGACTACCCCCCCGTGTTTCAGGACATACCCCCCCTGCTCACTAACCTGGTCGCGCTGGGGCCCCCCTTCCGTATTGCGCAGATACTCCGGTTTGTACTGTATGATATTTTCATACATGGAAAGGGGGGCGGGATCCAGGGCGGATTCGGTGCGCCCGGCCTTGCCCACCGCCGTTTCGATTTCCGGGATCCCCGCCACAGCCATATCCAGCTGCTGCAGGACGCGCCTGTTTTCTTCCACCCCCGAGTGGGGCAGGGAGGTCGGCATCAGCAAAAAGGAGCCCTCGTCCAGCGCAGGCATAAACTCCTTGCCCGTATTTTGCATGATCAGGAGCCCCAGGAACAGGATGGCCACCGGGACAGAAAGAAAGGCCGCCTTGTTGCGAAGGGCCCATCTCAGGATCCGGCTGTAATATCCCCTGAAAAGCGCAAATCCCGCCAGCAGGCCAAAACAGATGACGGTCACGAAAATGAGGTTTACGAAAATATTCCGGTCAAAGCCCAAAGGCCTCCAGTAGGTAGCCAGCAGGAATACAATGGCGGAAGCCGAAATGACCATGTTGCAGAAACCCGCCTGCTTTTCAGAAAGTGTAAAGCCCTTGAAGAGCCGTCCGGCAAGCTCCTTGTCCTTCAGTGGCCGAATCGTGCCAAATGCCATTAAGGCCAGCCCGAGCCAGTACCCATAAACGAGGGCCACCAGCCCGCCGACGATCAGGGCCGCACTGAGCGCATACCCCAAAAGGCTCCGGCTCCGTTTTTTCCTGAACAGGAAGGCTGCAAAGGGGGGGATCAGGAACAGGGCCACAATGATGGATGCCGTCAGTGCAAACGTTTTGGTAAAGGCGAGGGGGCGGAACAACTTCCCCTCTGCGCCAATCATGGTAAAAACCGGGACAAAGCTGACGATGGTCGTCAGCACAGCAGTCACAATAGCCCCTGAAACCTCCGCCGAGGCATTGTACACAACTGTATTCACCGGGAGATCATCCTTGTTGTCCTCCAGGTGGCGCAGGATGTTTTCGGAAAGGATGACCCCAACATCCACCATGGTCCCTATGGCGATGGCGATTCCCGAGAGGGCCACGATATTGGCGTCGACCCCGAAAAACTTCATGCCGATAAAAACCATCAGGACCGCCACCGGCAGGAGTCCTGAAATTAAAACAGACGCCCTGAGGTTAAAGACCATGATCACAATGACCAGGACGGTGACCAGGATCTCCATGGTGAGGGCCTCGTTGAGGGTATCCAGGGTTTCCCCTATGAGCTCGGTCCGGTCGTAAAAGGGCACGATAGTGACCCGGGAGGTGCGGCCATCCGCCAATTGCCGCGTAGGCAGGCCGGTGCTGAGCTCGCTTATTTTATCCTTAACACTGCCGATCACTTCCAACGGGTTCGCGCCATACCGGGCTACCACGACGCCTCCCACGACCTCAGCCCCTTCCTTGTCGAGGATCCCGCGCCTGACTTCGGGGCCCGCTGAGACCCTGGCGATATCCCGGATGCGCAGGGGAGTGTAGTCCTCGGAGGTGACCACGGCATTTTTAATGTCCTCGATAGTCTCGATATACCCCAGGCCCCGGACCAGGTACTCCGCCTTGTTGATCTCAAGGGTCCGTGCCCCGATATCCCTGTTGCTTTGCTTTACCGCGTCCACTACCTGCTGCAGGCTGATATTGTACTGCCTGAGGAGTTCCGGGTCCACATCGATCTGGTATTCCCGGACGTACCCCCCAATGGAGGCGACCTCTGAGACCCCGCTCGCTGCCGAGAGGGCGTATTTCACATAGTAGTCCTGGATACTCCGCAATTCCTGCAGGTCCCAGCCGCCTGTAACGTTTCCGTCCTCATCCCTTCCCTCCAGGGTATACCAGAAAATCTGCCCCAACCCGGTGGCGTCGGGCCCAAGGGCAGGGTTTACCCCTTCGGGGAGGAGGCTGGCGGGCAGGGCATTGAGCTTTTCCAGGATACGGCTCCGGCTCCAGTAAAATTCCACCTCCTCCTCAAAGATGATATAGATGCTGGAGAAGCCGAACATGGAGGAACTCCGAATCGTCCGAACCCCGGGGATTCCCATAAGGGCAGTCGTCAGGGGGTAGGTAACCTGGTCCTCGATGTCCTGGGGGGACCGCCCCTCCCACCGCGTATACACGATCTGCTGGTTTTCCCCTATGTCGGGGATGGCATCCACGGCCACAGGGTTCCTGGGTATGGGTCCGGTGTTCCAGTCAAAGGGGGCGTTCACTGTACCCCATCCGACAAAGAGAAGGAGCAGCAGGACGGCGACCAGTTTATTCTCGATAAGGAACTTGATGCTCTTGTTCAGCATGGGTGTTGATTCTTAATCCATTAGAAAACACATTTGATCCGAGCCCGCAACAAAGGGCCCGTCCCACGCGGTGGGGCCGGAGGGATCATTTTCCAAGGATTAAAAATCAAATAAGGAAGGTCTGGTCCAGGACCTGTACGTCCCGGA
>CAZUZE010000117.1:0-6769 GCA_964624565.1 uncultured Robiginitalea sp. | reverse complement strand
AATTGATTGTTTGGTTTAATAGACGATCTTCTACTTGTGTTTGTTACGCATCTTTTGCGTTTTTAACAATTATTTAAAGTATTTGTTTCATTATCAGCAATAGTTGACGCCCTGTTTTGACTTCATCTTCCTACCGGACTCACTGCCAGCAGGCGCCCTGCGATCTAATGTGCGGTACAAAGGTCTGGCAGTATGCCTTCCCGGTCAAGGCGCCGCAGGAAGTTTAACCAAAGCACAACACCAGTGTGCTTTATAGCGTACAGACAATAAAAAAAGGTTATGCCGGAAAGGCATAACCTTTAAAAAACTAGGATTCGGGCACTCAGGCCAACACCGCCTTAACCTTGTCAGCGGCCTCCTGGAACTGTACGGCCGAATGGACGGCCAGGCCGGAGTTATCGAGGATCTCCTTGGCCAGTTCGGCATTGGTTCCCTGCAGGCGGACAATAATAGGAACCTGTATGGAGTCGCCCATATTCTTATAGGCGTCCACTACCCCCTGTGCCACCCGGTCGCACCGGACGATGCCCCCGAAAATATTGATAAGGATGGCCTTGACGTTCGGATCCTTCAGGATGATCCTGAAGGCCTCCTCAACGCGTTTGGCATCCGCAGTACCTCCGACATCCAGGAAGTTGGCCGGCTCCCCGCCTGCCATCTTGATCAGGTCCATGGTCGCCATGGCCAGGCCCGCGCCATTGACCATACAGCCTACATTCCCGTCCAGGTCCACGTAATTCAGCCCTACGGAGCGCGCCTCGACTTCTATGGGGTTTTCCTCCCGGAGGTCGCGCATCTCTGCATATTGCTTTCTCCTGTAGAGGGCATTGTCGTCTATCGTTACCTTGGCGTCCACCGCCATGATCTTGTCATCGGAGGTCTTCAGGACCGGGTTGATCTCAAAAAGGCTGGCATCGCTCTCCACATACGCTTTGTAAAGCGCCATCACAAAACGGGTCATCTCCTTGAAGGCCGTCCCTGAAAGGTCCAGGTTAAAGGCAATCCTGCGGGCCTGGAAAGGCAGCAATCCCACAGCGGGGTCAATCTCCTCGGTGAAGATCAGGTGGGGGGTCTTTTCGGCAACCGCCTCGATGTCCATCCCCCCTTCCGGGGAATACATGATCATCGTACGGCCGGATGCCCTGTTGAGCAGGACAGACATATAATATTCACTGGTTTCGCTGGGCCCGGGATAATAGACATCTTCGGCCACGAGCACCTGATGAACTTTTTTCCCGGCCGCAGAGGTCTGGGGCGTCACCAGGTTCATCCCGATGATCTGCCCGGCCAGCTGCTCGACTTCGGAAAGGTTTTTGGCGAGCTTAACGCCCCCACCCTTTCCACGGCCTCCCGCGTGTACCTGTGCTTTGATCACATGCCAGGAGGTCCCGGTTTCCTGGGTTAGGGCTTTGGCGGCATCCACGGCTTCTTTCGCGTTGTGCGCCACAATACCGCGCTGTACGCGGACCCCGAAACTGGCGAGGATTTCCTTACCCTGGTATTCGTGTAGATTCATAGTGTTGTCATCAGATGTTGGGTGCAAAAATAGGAAACAGGCCCGACTTCCCCTAATGGAATTGGAACCGGTTACTCCACAGTATAATCCTTAAAATCCAGGGGGTCAAAATTCCGGAAATGCCCGTTGAGTTCGATGAGTTCGCGCGTCCGGTTCAACTGGGAAAGGACCTTTATGGTTTGTTCGAGGTGGTCCAGTAAAAACTGCAGGCGCACTTTTTCACTGGCCAGCTGCAAAAGCTGGTATTCCTGCTGGAAGGACAGCCCCATTTTGTGGGCCAGGGTAAAGCTGTTAAAAACCTCCCGCCTGATGGGGCCAAAGGGCAATTCCATCAGGTCGTATAGTTTTTTACAGGCCCCCAGCACGGACTCCACCAGCACCGGGTCACTGTCGGGAATCGGGTCCAGGAAGGCGACAATCCCCCCCGGGTAGAGTTTGCCGTCCATCTGGGGATCAAAGGTGACCACCTTGAATACCTGCCGGGCCACGCAGACCACGTCCATGGACCCTTCGGCATAGGTGTTCACGATTTCCTTCAACTGCACCTCTGTCCCGTATGCCATTGTATTGTCTATGAATACAGGGATCCCGAAGGTAATCGCCTCCGCCTTGCAATCCTGGATCAGCGCCTTGTAGCGCTCTTCGAAGATGTGAAGGGGCACGGTTTCCCCGGGAAAAAAGACGGTCTGGAGTGGAAATAGCGGTATTTTCATAGGTCCTACTAAGGTACGAACCAGTCCGAATTTCGCCAAGTGAAATACCCGCTGTTTTAAATATAACAAATTGTGTGCTTTTTAAATCTCATCCTTTTTGCGGATGCCCCAAAGTGTTCTAGATTTGCCTTAAATCCCTTGTTGCAGTGGAAGCAAAGACATTATGCCGGGTAGCCGAGGAGTTTGGGGCTCCCCTGTACCTGTACGATACCGAAAAAATCCAATCCCAGTTCGAGAGGCTCACGCGGGCCTTTGACTCCGTGCCCAGGCTGAAACTGAATTACGCGGCAAAAGCGCTTTCAAACCTGAGCATCCTGCGTTTTATGAAGCACCTCGGAAGCGGCCTCGATACCGTGTCGATCCAGGAGGTGCTGCTGGGCCTGAAGGCCGGTTTTGCCCCGGACGAAATCATCTACACCCCCAACGGGGTGTCCCTGAAGGAACTGGAGGAAGCGGCTGCTCTGGGGGTACGCATCAACATCGACAACCTCTCGGTCCTGGAGCAATTCGGGACCCGGCACCCGGAGGTACCCGTGTGCATCCGGATCAACCCCCATGTAATGGCAGGGGGCCATTCGAAAATTTCCGTCGGCCACATCGATTCCAAATTCGGCATCAGCATCCACCAGATCCCGCACCTTCTGAGGATAGTGGAACTGACCGGAATGCACATCAACGGGATCCACATGCATACCGGAAGCGACATCCTGGACATCGAAGTCTTCCTGTACGCCTCGGAAATCCTCTTCGAAACGGCAAAGCACTTCAGGGACCTGGACTTTATCGACTTTGGAAGCGGCTTTAAGGTGCCCTACCGGGAGGGGGACATACAGACCAATGTCGAAGAACTGGGGGCAAAACTGGGAAGCCGTTTTAATGAATTCTGCCGGGAGTACGGGAAGGAACTCACCCTGGCCTTTGAACCCGGGAAGTTCCTGGTCAGTGAAGCCGGGTATTTCCTTGCGCGGGTCAATGTGGTGAAGCAAACGACATCCACGGTCTTTGCCGGGGTGGACTCCGGGTTTAACCACCTGATCCGACCCATGTTCTACGGGGCCTCCCATGAGATTATCAACATTTCAAATCCGGATGGAAAGGAGCGCTATTACTCCGTTGTGGGCTATATTTGTGAAACCGATACGTTTGGCAGCAACCGCCGGATCACCGAAATATCCGAAGGGGATATCCTGTGTTTCAGAAATGCCGGGGCTTACTGTTTCTCCATGGCCAGCAACTACAACTCCAGGTACCGACCTGCGGAAGTACTCTGGCACGAGGGAAAAGCGCATCTGATACGGGAGCACGAGACGTTCGAGGACATTACCCGCAACCAGGTGGACCCCATCGGCTTGTTTGGACCGGCCAGGACCCGGGTAGACGCAAAATAAAAAGGACTTTCAGGCGTTAGGGTATAAATGCCAAAAACTGCCGCAACAACGAGATGAAAACGAATTCACAACGACCCGCACTGCTTTTATTTTTATTCCTTGCCTCCTTTGTGGTCCAGGCCCAGGAGGTTACCTGGATGAGCTGGGAAGAAGCCGTACGCCGGGCCGCTTCGGACAGCAAGCCCAAAAAACTCTTTATCGACGTGTATACGAACTGGTGCGGCTGGTGCAAGAAAATGGACCAGGATACCTTCCAGAACCCCGAAGTTGCCGCCTATATGCGTGAAAATTTCTATATGGTCAAACTGGACGCCGAACAGAAAGAACCCATCGAATACGCAGGCAAGACCTATACCTTTGTCCCGTCCGGCCGCCGGGGGTACCACCAGCTGGCAGCCGCACTCCTGCAGGGGCAGCTCAGTTACCCCACCGTGGTTTTCCTGGACGAGGATGTCCGGATGCTGTCCCCCGTACCCGGGTACCAGAAACCGGAAGAATTTCTGAAAATCGCAAAATACTTCGGAGAGGACATCTACAAGCAGAAAGACTGGCAGGCCTATAGCGGCGAAAGCCGATAGAACGGCGGGCAGGCCTTTTCAACCCCCGGGCCCTGCGTCAACCCCTCTCAATGGGTAGCCTGTCCCTATTTACCTGCTGTAATTCGGGGATTCCTTGGTGATGGTCACATTGTGGGGATGGCTTTCCTGTATCCCACTGGAGGTGATTTTTACAAACCGTCCCTTTTCCTTGAGGGCGGCGATATCCGAAGCCCCGCAATATCCCATACCGGCCCGCAGCCCCCCGACGAACTGGTGGATGCTCTCATAGAGGTCCCCTTTGTATGGAACCCTGCCCACGATGCTCTCAGTGACCAGGTTTTTGATGGCGTCTTCCACGTCCTGTAAATACCGGTCCTTGGACGCGTGCTTCATGGCTTCAACCGAACCCATCCCCCTGTAGGACTTGAATTTGCGCCCTTCGTAGATAATCGTCTCCCCCGGGGATTCCTTGGTGCCCGCCAGCAGGGAACCCAGCATGACGGAGTCCGCCCCGGCCGCAATCGCTTTTGGGATGTCCCCGGTGTAGCGGATCCCTCCGTCGGCAATGACGGGGACCCCGCTCCCTTTGATGGCCGCTGCCACTTCCAGGACGGCAGAAAACTGGGGGAAGCCGACTCCGGCCACGACACGGGTCGTACAGATGGACCCAGGGCCAATTCCAACTTTAACCGCATCTGCCCCCGCCTCCACGAGGTAGCGCGCCGCCTCTGCCGTGGCGATGTTCCCCACGATCACATCCAGGTTCGGGAAGGCCTTTTTCACCTCCTTGAGGATGCTTACCACACCCCGCGTATGGCCATGGGCCGTATCGATGACTATGGCGTCCACCCCTGCCCCTACCAGGGCAGTGGCGCGTTCGAGGGCATCGGAGGTCACCCCGATGGCCGCAGCCACCCGGAGCCTTCCGTAAGAATCCTTGTTGGCAATCGGTTTCTGGGTCAGTTTGGTAATGTCCCGGAAGGTTATGAGTCCGACGAGCTTGTTCTCGGAATCCACGACCGGCAGTTTTTCGATCTTGTTTTCCTGAAGGATGTCCTCCGCTTCCTCCAGGGAGGTGCCCTGTCCGACCGTCACGAGGTTTTCAGAGGTCATCACTTCTGAAATCGGCCGGTCGTTGTTCTTCTCAAAACGCAGGTCCCGGTTGGTCACAATGCCGATCAGGCGGCCCTGGTCATCTACGATAGGGATCCCCCCGATACTGTGTTCCCGCATGCTCGCCTTGGCATCCTGTACCACTGCATCCAATGGGAGGGTGACCGGGTCAAGGATCATCCCGCTCTCTGCCCTCTTGACCTTCCGGACCTTGGTCGCCTGTCCTTCAATGCTCATGTTCTTATGGAGGACGCCTATTCCCCCTTCCCGGGCGATGGCAATCGCCATACGGGATTCGGTTACCGTATCCATGGCCGCCGAGACAATGGGGATGTTGATCCGGATGTTTCGCGTAAACTGGGTTTTGATATCAACTTCGCGGGGCAGTACCTCTGAGTAATTGGGGACCAGGAGAACGTCATCGTAGGTAAGGCCTTCTCCGAGAATTTTGGCGCGGTGGGCTTCCATAGCAATTAAGGATTAATTGCATGCAAAGATACTATTTTTAAGGGAAGCAATGCACATCCTGTTTCAAGGCCTTCAAACCTGTTCGGGGGGCGACGGCAAAAGCCTTAGTGGTACTGCTGAAAAAGGTCGCTGGCCTTGTTGTATGCCGCCTCGAAGGCCATCCAGTTGACCCCGGTATCGACTTTTTGGCCCGTGAAGTAGGACAGGAGTTTTTCCGTGGGCATGTTGCCGGTCAACTCGTCCTTTGCCATGGGGCATCCGCCAAACCCCTGTATGGCCCCGTCAAACCGCCGGCAGCCGGCCCGGTAGGCCGCGTCCACTTTTTCGTGCCAGCTAAGGGGATGGGTATGCAGGTGCGCCCCGAACTCCACTTCCCCGTATCGGGGGATCAGGTTCTCAAAGAGGTAGGTGATTATCTCGGGGGTAGAACTCCCTATCGTATCGGAAAGGGAAAGGATCCTGACCCCCATCCCGATGAGCCGCTCGGTCCATTCCCCTACCACGTCGACATCCCACGGGTCGCCGTACGGGTTCCCAAAACCCATGGAAATATACGTCACGACCTCCTTGCCGCTTGCCGCGGCAACGGACAGGATATCCCCGAGGATTTCCACGGACTGGTCAATGGTCCTGTGCGTATTTCTCATTTGGAAATTCTCGGAAATCGAGAACGGATATCCCAGATAGGCGATTTCCGGAAACTCGGAAGCCGCCTCGGCCCCCCTGAGGTTTGCGACGATTGCCAGCAGCCGGCTGCTGGTGCGGGAAAGGTCCAGTCCGGCCAGTACCTCGGCCGTGTCGGCCATTTGCGGAATCGCCCTGGGGGAGACAAAACTGCCGAAATCCAGGGTGTCAAAGCCGCAATTGAGCAACGCCTGCAGGTACCGGATTTTGGCCGCGGTAGGGATAAAGGTCCGGATCCCCTGCATGGCGTCTCGAGGACATTCGATAAGTTTAATTCGTTCCGGCATCCCTGGTAGTTGGCTTTCCAAAAATATCACTAATTCCCGGAAGCCGGAATGGATTTCCGGA
>CAZUZE010000116.1:896-6779 GCA_964624565.1 uncultured Robiginitalea sp. | reverse complement strand
GTTGAACCCGGCCCTGGGGAAGCTCCCCATCTTGTCGATGAGGTTTTTGATCCGCTCCAGGGCATCCCTGTCATCTTTGGCTTTATAGTCCGTGACCCCGCTGATCTCGCAATGCGTCGTGGCCCCCCCCAGGGTTTCATTGTCCACGCTTTCCCCTATGGCAGCCTTGACCAGGTAGCTCCCCGCCAGGAAGATGCTCCCGGTCTTGTCTACGATCAGGGCCTCATCGCTCATGATGGGAAGGTAGGCGCCCCCGGCCACGCAGCTGCCCATAATCGCGGCAATCTGTGGGATCCCCAGGCTGCTCATCTGTGCGTTGTTGCGAAAAATGCGCCCGAAATGCTCCTTGTCCGGAAAAATTTCGTCCTGCATGGGAAGGAAGACCCCGGCACTGTCCACCAGGTAGATAATGGGCAGGTGGTTTTCCATCGCGATCTCCTGGGCCCTCAGGTTCTTTTTGCCCGTGATCGGAAACCAGGCCCCGGCCTTGACGGTGGCATCGTTGGCGACCACCACACAAAGGCGCCCCTGCACATGGCCTATCTTGACCACCACGCCCCCACTGGGGCAGCCCCCGTAGTCCCCGTACATCCCAAAACCTGCAAAAGCCCCGATTTCAAGGGCGGCCTCAGGGGTGTCCAGTAGGTAATCGATCCGTTCCCTTGCGGTCATTTTCCCCTCTGCGTGCAACTTTTCGATGCGTTTGTCACCCCCGCCTTTGCGGATCTCTGCATAGCGCTTCCTCAGGTCTGCCAGGGCGAGTTTGTTTTGGTCTTCATTTTTATTGAAGGTCAGGTCCATGTGTTTGCCGGTTTTACAAAAACTTCAAGGCCTAAAGATACGCAGGATTTATGACTACCTTTAGGGGACAAAAAGGACGAACTTGGAAAAAAGGATCGCATGGGGGATCGTCGGGCTGGGGAATATCGCGGGGAAATTCGTCAGTGACCTCCGCCTGGTTCCCGGGGCAGAGCTGGTGGCCGTCGCATCCCGCAACGGGGAGCGGGCAGGGGATTTTGCCAGGGAGTACGGGGCCCGAAAGGCCTATGGCTCCTATGAGGAGCTCTTTGAAGACCCGGAGGTGGAGGTTGTCTATATCGCGACCCCACACAGCTTCCACAGAACCCAGACCCTGGCTGCCCTGGAGGGCGGGAAGCACGTGCTCTGCGAAAAACCCCTGGGGATCAGCGCCTCAGAGGTCGTGCAAATGAAGGCCCTGGCTGCCAAAAAGGGGCTTTTTTTAATGGAGGCCCTTTGGAGCCGGTTGAACCCGTGTATTCAGGAGGTATTCCATCTGGTTCAAAAAGGGGAACTGGGGAGGGTGGCCTACCTCAGGGCCGATTTTTCGTTTCCCGCCCTCGACCGGGACCCGGCCGGCCGCCTTTTGAACCCTTCCCTGGCGGGGGGATCCCTGCTGGACATTGGCATCTACCCGGTTTTCCTGGCGTATTTGTTCCTCGGGACCCCGAAAGACATCAAAGTATCCGCCCACTTCCACACCACGGGTGCCGAAAAGCAAATCGGGATGGTCTTCGACTATGAAGATGCCATGGCCCTGCTCTACAGCGGGTTTGCCTCCCGGAGCGAGATGAAGGCGGAGATTTCCTGTGAGTCCGGGAGCGCCTATCTGTTTCCGAAATGGCACCAGGCCACGAAGTACCGGGTCGAGAAGGGGGAAGATGTACACGAGGTATCGAGGCCCCTCGACGGAAATGGATACACCTATGAAATAGCGGAAGTACACCGCTGCCTTCGGGAGGGAAAGGTGGAAAGCCCGCTCTGGTCCCTGGCCGATAGCATGGCCCTTCACACCCTGCTGGACGAGGTCCGGGAACGGGCGGGCATTCGCTTCCCCGGTGCCTGAAATACCGGCGGGAATTTGGGGCTAATTTTGCCCAAAAAATTCCGATATTTGTCTTCTTACCAAACTAGCTAAACCATGTCGATGAACAAAAATACGGTGCTGGCCTGGGCCACATTTATCATGATCTTTGTGGGGGTGGGACTGATCGCCCTTGGGGCCTTTCGCTATGACGACGTCGCCGGATGGGGCTTTGCCTCGGTGGGCATTGGCTTTTTTGCGGTGGCCTGGGTGTTCAACGCCCTGAAAGGCCGGCTGTAGCTACCCTTGCGGGATGCGCTAAATTCTAAATCTGAATTATGTCTGACGATAAGAAGGTCATCTTTTCGATGTCCGGGGTCACCAAGACCTATAAAAACGCCAATACCCCGGTCCTGAAGAACATTTACCTCAGTTTCTTTTACGGGGCAAAAATCGGGATCCTCGGCCTGAACGGGTCCGGAAAATCCACGCTGCTGAGGATCATCGCCGGGAAGGATCCCAATTACCAGGGGGATGTTGTTTTTTCCCCGGGTTACAAGGTGGGGATGCTCGAGCAGGAACCCGAACTCGACCCGGATAAAACCGT
This sequence comes from uncultured Robiginitalea sp., assembly GCA_964624565.1. GTDB lineage: Bacteria > Bacteroidota > Bacteroidia > Flavobacteriales > Flavobacteriaceae > Robiginitalea. Next base: position 4,350 of record CAZUZE010000116.1, on the reverse strand, counting down.
TATTGAAGTCGTAAAGGAAGGCGTGGCTGAAATTGTAGCGGTCCTCGACCAGTACAACGCCATCAATGACCAGTTTGGCCTTCCAGAGGTGTATGAGGACCCGGACAAGATGCAGCAACTGATGGACAAACAGGCCCAGTTACAGGACCAGATCGATGCCTCCGGGGCCTGGGAGCTGGATTCCAAACTGGAACTGGCCATGGATGCCCTCCGGACTCCAGAGCCCGATAAAAAGATTTCCGTGCTCTCCGGGGGAGAGCGCCGCAGGGTCGCCCTTTGCAGGCTTCTGCTGCAGGAACCGGACGTACTCCTGCTGGACGAGCCTACCAACCACCTGGACGCGGAATCCGTCCAATGGCTGGAACACCACCTGGCCCAGTACAAGGGGACGGTCATCGCGGTTACCCACGACCGCTATTTCCTGGACAACGTAGCAGGCTGGATCCTGGAACTCGACCGGGGGGAGGGAATCCCCTGGAAAGGGAACTATTCCAGCTGGCTGGACCAGAAGGCCAAACGCCTGGCACAGGAACAGAAACAGGCGAGCAAAAGGCAGAAAACCCTCGAGCGCGAGCTGGAGTGGATCCGGCAAAGCCCCAAGGGCAGGCATGCCAAGCAGAAGGCCCGGTTAAACAACTACGACAAACTCCTGAGCCAGGACCAGAAAAAGCTGGACGAAAAACTGGAGATCTATATCCCCAATGGCCCCCGACTTGGGACCAACGTCATCGAGGCGAAGGGGGTGAGCAAGGCCTATGGGGACAAATTGCTCTATGAGGACCTGAATTTCACGCTCCCCCAGGCGGGGATCGTGGGCATCATCGGCCCCAACGGGGCGGGTAAAACGACCATCTTCCGAATGATCATGGGGGAGGAGGCCCCGGATAAGGGGACCTTCACCATTGGGGACACGGTCAAAATCGCCTATGTGGACCAGACCCATTCGAACATCGACCCCGAGAAGACCATCTGGCAGAACTTCAGCGGGGGGCAGGAACTCATCGCCATGGGTGGGAACCAGATCAATTCAAGGGCTTACCTGAGCCGCTTTAATTTTTCAGGGAGCGAACAGAACAAAAAGGTAACGATGCTCTCCGGGGGAGAGCGCAACCGCCTGCACCTCGCCATGACGCTCAAAGAGGAGGGGAATGTCCTGCTCCTGGATGAACCTACCAATGACCTGGATGTCAATACGCTGCGGGCCCTGGAGGAGGGACTGGACAATTTTGCGGGATGTGCCGTGATCATCTCCCACGACCGCTGGTTCCTGGACCGGGTCTGTACCCATATCCTGGCCTTTGAAGGAGATTCCCAGGTATATTTCTTTGAAGGGTCCTTTTCCGAGTATGAAGAAAACCGGAAAAAACGATTGGGTGGGGATGCGGTCCCAAAACGACTCAAATACAAAAAGCTCATAAGGGAATAAAAAAACGCCCGGGATATCCCGGGCGTTTTTTAAGCAATGCACTGTCTTTTATTGTTTGAGGGGCTTCTCCAGGGTTTGGTCGATCTGGCTTTCGATCTTTTCCTTGTCCCCGACCACGATCAGGGTCATTTTCTCCGGCCTGATGTACTTGCGGGTCAGTTCCATGACCTGCTGGGGCGTGACCGCCTGCATGTTGCCCACCTTGTTTTTCAGGAAGGATTCGTCAAGGTCATGGATGTCGAGGAAGATCATCTGCCCGATAATCCCATTCGGGGAGGAATTCTGCAGGACGAAGATCCCCGATTCGTAGTTGACGATGCCGTCGAGTTCTTCCTGGGTGGGCGGCTCGTCCTGGAGCCGCTGGATCTCCTTTTGGATCTCCTGCAGGGAGGCGCCGGTGTGTTCCGTGGTTACATCCGCCGCCTCGTACCAGATTCCCGTTTTGTAATTGGAGGTCAGGGAAGAATAGGGGGAGTAGGTGTATCCCTTGTCCTCCCGGATATTGCTGGTGATCCGCGAGGCAAAGGACCCGCCCAGGATGGAGTTGGTCACGTCCAGCGCCAGGTAGTCCGGGTCAGAGGGGTCCGGAACCGGAAGCCCGTAATAGATGGTGGACTGGGGGGCGCCCGGCCTGTCTATGATCTTTACGGAGGCTGAGGTAGCAGGGGTCGCTATGGGGTACTCGGCTTCCTTTCCGGCGCGCCAGTCGCCCATGGATTCCTCCACGGCCTTTTGTACGGCCTCCTGGTCGAAGTTCCCGGCGACATAGATCGTCGTGCGGCGGGCCCCCAGGTTTTCGTTGTAAAAATCCGCAATGTCCTCCACGGTGTAGGAATCGACCTGGGCCTCGGTTGGGAATACCCGTCCGTAAGGGTGATCCGGGTAGAGGGCGGCGTAAAATTCCTTAAATGCCTGGCTCCCGGGCCTGGAGAGCTGTACGGCGAGGTTGCGTTTCATATCCCCCTTTAGGCGGTCCAGTTCTTCTGCAGGCCATTTTGGGTTGCGAAGGACGTCTGCCATCACACGGATGGCGTCCGGCGCAAATTCATAGAGCACCGAAGCGGATAGGGACCCGGTATGGGTTCCTATCCCGATGTTGAGGTTGCCCCCCATGGCGGCCATTTCATCGGCGATCTGACGGGATGTCCGGGTTGTGCTGCCTTCCTCGAGCAGATCGGCCATGAGGTCCGCGAGCCAGACCTGGTCCTCGCCCTCGTTGATATTCCCGGTCTTCAGGCTGAAGCGGATGCTGGCTTTGGGGATGGACCCGTAAGGGATCATCACCAGGGTCAGGCCGTTGTCGTAGGAGATGACCTTTTTCTCGGGTAATGTAAAGTTTTTCGGGGTTCCCCCTTTGGGCGGGGTTTCTTTCTCCTGGGCCCGAAGGATCCCCGGGGGCAGGAGCAATGCCAATGCGATTAGATATTTAAATGCAGTCATTTTTACTGGGTTTTTTCGTTTTCAGCCAAAAGCGGGTTTACTTCCAGGACCGTCCGGTTTCCGGGCCTCAGGTACTCTTCAATCGTTTTCCGGACCGTCTCCACATCGATTTTCTTGAATTCCTCCTCCAGGGTATTGATCCGGGCAGGGTCGTCGTCGAAAAGGGCAAAGCTGCAAAGCAGGTCGGCCCTTCCGAGCCCAAAGGTGCCCCCGAGTTCATCGTATAGCTGCGAGCGGATTTTTACAATCGCCTGGTCCAGCATTTTCTGGTCCACCTGCTCCTTCAATCCAGCCATCACCTCGTCGATGGCCCCCATGATTTCGTCTTTGCTCCCGGCGTCGTCGAAGGTGAAATTGTACATCCAGAGCATGGGGCCCTTGTAGTTGAACATGTTCCCCAGGTAATTGATCCCCCCGGAAACATCGGAGGTGAATCCTTTTTCGTTTTCCAGTTTCTGCACCAGCAGGCTGTTGTCCCCCTGTATCAGGATCTGGTCGAGAAGCCCCATGGCGTAATATTCAGGGGTATTGCGCTCCGGCATGTGGTAGGCGAGGGCCAGGGCGGGTTTGTTGGCCAGGGAATCGTTT
>CAZUZE010000116.1:0-863 GCA_964624565.1 uncultured Robiginitalea sp. | reverse complement strand
GTATTTTTCCGCCTCCTGCCGGGGTTCGGAAATATCGGGTGCCGGGGGCAGGGTAGCCGCGGGGATCTTCCCAAAGTACGTTTCGATCCACGCCTTTGTCTGTTCTATGTCGATATCGCCCACCACGGCGATGGCTGCGTTGTTGGGGGCGTAAAAGGTTTCAAAAAAGCTCGCGACATCTTCCAGGCTGGCCGCGTCCAGGTCTGCGAGGTCCCCATAGAAATTGTGGGCGTTATACCAGTTCTCATTGGCGTACTGGGGCATGTCGAGCCACGGGAACCCGCCGTAGGGCTGGTTGAGTACATTGACCTTGACCTCATTTTTCACAACGCCCTGCTGGTTCGTCAGGTTGTCCTGGGTGATGCTGAGCCCTTTCATGCGGTCCGCTTCGGCCCAGAGCATCGTTTCCAGCTTGTGGGACGGGACGATCTCAAAGTAATTTGTAAAATCGAACCGGGTGGAACCGTTCAGGATGCCCCCGTTTTCCTGGACCAGCTTAATAAATTCCATTTTCCCGAGGTTACCGGAGCCCTGGAACATCATGTGTTCGAAGAGGTGGGCAAATCCCGTGCGGTCCCGGGGTTCATTGCGGAACCCTATGTTGTAGTAAACCGCCACGATGGCTGTGGGGGAGGTCGCATCTTCGGAGAGGATGACCTTCAGCCCATTGTCGAGGGTGTAATAGGTGACCGGCACCTTGAATTCCGAAACGGTTTGTTTTGGGGGTTCTTCCTCCCTGCAACTTGCCAGGAACAACAGGACCCCGGAGAGCGCAAGCAGGTGAATTAATTTCAGTCGTGTCTTCATAAATCTTTGATTAAAGGGTATGTTGAAATGAATCGCCGGATAAGTCGCCTCATCCC
>CAZUZE010000115.1:0-6809 GCA_964624565.1 uncultured Robiginitalea sp. | reverse complement strand
GCGTGCATGAACTGTAACAGGGCCATCTGGGCGGTGGCATCCTGGCAGGCAACCCGGTCCGGCGCAAAATCCACATAGTCCTTTCCCCTTTGAAAAACGCGGTCCGGGGTGCCGTCCCACAGGTGCGAATACAGAATTTTTTCCGATAGGGTAAGAGGTTTTCCGGTCAGTTTCCGCGCGCTGTCCACACGGGAAGGGAACTTGGCGTAGACCGCTTTTATCATATCTATGTCGAATGCCATAATCTTGAGGGTTTCTGGATTTTTGTCGCTGTCAAAAGTACTAAATTGACAGGGTATTTAAAACTATTGGGCCAGGGATTCGTCGGATTTCAGGATTTGGCAAATCCCGGGGATTTCCCGGACCTTTTTCACATTCAACGGAAGAAAACCGGAATACTTTTCCCGCCGGGCCTGAAGACTAGGACAACAGTGGATCCGGGGCTTCCCGTGGCGAACAAACCAACGGTGTCCCCTTTTGGGTCAGAGGAGCTTTTCGATGACTACCTCATCGGTGATCCCCTCTGCCTCTGCCTTGTAGTTTCTAAGGATCCGGTGCCTGAGGATCCCGGGGGCAACGGCCCTTACGTCGGCGATGTCAGGCGAAAAACGCCCATCGACCGCAGCGTGTGCCTTGGCGCCCAGCACCAGGTTCTGGGATGCCCGGGGGCCTGCCCCCCAATCGAGGTACTGGTTGACCAGATCCGTGGCCCCGGGCTGGCCCGGGCGGGTTTTCTGGGCGAGCTCCACGGCATAGCGGACCACGTTGTCCGGGACGGGGATCCTCCGGACCAGGTGCTGCACCTGCAGGATTTCCTCCGCAGAAAACAGGGTGGACAACTCCGTTTTGCGGTCATCCGTAGTATTTTTCACCACCTGGACCTCCTCTTCCAGGCTCGGGTATTTCAGTCGGATTGCAAACATAAAGCGGTCGAGCTGGGCCTCCGGCAACGGATAGGTGCCTTCCTGCTCGATCGGGTTCTGGGTCGCCAGGACGAAGTACGGCTCAGGAAGCCTGTATTGCTTCCCGGTGATCGTCACCGCCCGCTCCTGCATGGCTTCAAGCAAGGCAGCCTGGGTTTTAGGGGGGGTTCTGTTGATCTCATCCGCCAGGATGATATTGGCGAACACGGGGCCCTTGACGAAGACGAACTTCCGGTCCTGCCCGAGGATTTCACTGCCGAGGATGTCGCTGGGCATCAGGTCCGGGGTAAACTGTATCCGCTTGAAATCGAGGCCAAGCGTTTGGGCAATGGTGTTGACCATCAGTGTCTTGGCCAGGCCGGGGACCCCGATCAGCAGGGAATGCCCCCCTGTGTAAATGGACCACAGGATCTGGTCCACAACTTCCTCCTGCCCCACGATGACCTTCCCGATCTCCTTCTTCAGCGCCTTGTTTTTTTCGACCAGGCGCCTTACCGCATCCACATCCGACATACTATTCCTTTAACCAGTTATTGCTGAACGTGCACCCCCGGTAATCCGAATCCAGGCTGATGTAGGTTTCATCGATGCGTTCGCTCATCCATTCCCGGATGGCGCGAAACTGTTTGTCCCTCAAAGCGAGTTCCTGGATTTTCAAATAATCCCGTGCAAAATCGGCTTCGTGCTCATCGAAGCGGTTGGTGACCATCAGGATCTTATAACTCGGGGGACCCCCGCGGGGATCCGGTTCGAGGATGGGGTTGGAAATTTCGTTGTCCTTGAGGTTGCGGACCTGGTTGTAGAGCTTGGGGTCCATTTTGGTAAGCTCAAAGCGGGAACTGAAATCACTGGGGTTTCGCAGGACCCCCCCGTCAAACTTGGTCTCCTTTTCATCTGAAAAATTCACGGCCGCCTCGGAAAAAGTGTATTTCCCCTCCATGATATGGGTCCGGATGCTGTCGAGCTCCATACGGGCATCGTCCAGGGCTTTCTGGGGCACCTCCGGCTGGACCAGGATATGGCGCAAATCGAGTTCCTGGCCCCTGATTTTTTCGATAAAAATGATGTGGTACCCGAAAGGGGATTCAAACGGCTCTGAAATCTCCCCTTCCCTGAGGCTGAAAGCGACATCCTTGAATTCCTTTACAAATGGCGTCTGCCGCGTCATTGAGTAGAACCCTCCTTTCGATTTGGAACCGGGGTCCTGGGAATAGAGGATGGCCTTGACCCGGAAACTGGCCCCGTTGTCCAGAACATCCGCCCTGATTTCGTTGAGCAGGTCGATCACTTTCTGCTTCTCCTCTTCCGGGACCTGAGGCTTTTTGACGATCTGGGCGATCTCGAGTTCCGCCCCGAACACGGGGCGCTCATCCTCGGGGATTTTATTGAAGAACTGACGCACCTCTTCGGGGGTCACTTCAATTTCGCCCACGATATCCTGTTGCATCCGCTGGGAGAGCATCTGCAGCTTGTTGATTTTGAAAAGCTCCTCCCGCAGGTCTTCAACGGTTTCCTGGTTGTAGAACTCGAGGACCTTCTCCATGGAACCGAGCCGCTGCACGAACTCCTGCATGTACTGGTCGCTGGTGCTGTTTACCTCATCGTCGGAGACCAGGATACTGTCCTGTACGGCCTGGTGTGCATAGAGCCTGTCTTCCATGAGCTTGCCCAGCAGGCTGCACTGGTCCACCTCATCTTCCGTGGCCCCCTGGTTGCGGAGATCGATAAGGGTTTTCTCCACATCGGAATCCAGGATGACGTAATCCCCGACCACCGCGGCAATCCCATCGAGCTTCACCCGCTGGCGGGGAGGGTCCTGGGCATTCCTCTGGGTGTACGCCCCCTGGGCGATCCCCTCCGGGGGTTCTATCTGGGTATCGGGGATGGAATCCCGGACCTGGGCTTGGGAACTGAAGACCCCCACTGCCATCAATACTACCGATAAAGCTATTTCAATTCGTTTCATATACTTCAAATTCTTTGTCCCGGATCGCCTCGTCCATGAGGTCGGTTTCAAGGGAGCGCAAATATTTCATTTTCCGCCTGTTGAGCAGTACCTGCCGAATGGTGGGTTCTATGTACTGGAGGGGCGCTATGTCGTTCGGCTCCAACACATCCACCACCCTCGTCAAATATACTCCGGTGGAGTCCTCCAGTTCAAAAAATTGTGATTTTTTCAGGTACTCAGCCTCGTTCTCATAGGTAAGCGGGTGAATCTCCTCCACTACCCTGGAAAGGGGGACCCAAAGGGAATCGTTAAAGTGCAGCTTCTTGAATTGCACCCCCACGGAATCCAGGAACTTAAGGTCGCTGCCCTCAAAGCTCTTCAGGCGGCGGGTCACCTCTTCCTTGTTGATAAACTGTTTCGGGATTTCGATAAAACGCAGCTGCAGCAGTTTTTCCTGAAGCCTGAAATTTTCCTTTTCCTTTTCGTAAAACCCCAGCAATTCGTCTTCCTGGACAAGGGTATCGGCAATTTGTGCCACCAGGGCTTCCTTATAGGCCCGGGTATAAAGCTCGGCCCTGTAATCCGAGATCAGCAGCTCGAATTCACGCAGCTGGTCCTCCGCCAGGTTTATCCGTGCCTTTGACAGCAGCAATTCCCGGGTCGCCCATTCATTGATCAGGTTATTGAGCAGCGCGAGGCTGTCCTCCGGACTGAATGTCCCGGTCAGCCTCGGCTTGAGATCCTCCAGGTATAAATAGGTTTCCCCTACCCTGGCCAGGGGGGGGTCCTTCGGTTTCTCCCGGAATAACCCCTCGCATCCCGTCAGGACGGACAGGGCAAGGGAGAAGAAGAAGGTAACCTTCAGGCCACGGGCCATGGCATTGCTCAGCTTCATTAGCCAAAAATAACAATATCGCCTTCTCCGGCAAGCAGGCGGGAGTCCCATTAACACATTTTTAGTACGTTGAATTCCTCAATTTTAATATATTAGGGAAAACCTTCCCCACGTGAGGCACACCGCAGAAGTGGACATTGAAATCCCCAGGGAAAAGGCCATGCGCCTGCTCCCGGGGCCGGGAAACCCGATACACTGGCAGCGCGGTTTACAATCCTGCCGGCCCGTTCCGGATGCGCCCGGGAAGGAAGGGTGCCGGGCCGGGCCCCGATGCCTGACGGGAAAAAGCCGCCTGTCGATGGCCGAACTCCCCCTTAGAATAAAACACCCGATCAAGCGTCCGGGCCGGATCATGCCGGGAATGATCGAGAAGCGAGCACGAGCCCCCATGCAAGAGGTTAAAAGGATTTGCCGGCCAGGGCTCCTCCGGGGTGGCTTCATAACTGCATCTTATGGAAAAAAAGATAAAACTCATCTGGGATTTCCGCGGACCCCAGTCCCTGGAAACCGCAACGCATTTTGAACATCACCTCAGGGAGTCACCCCTTTTCCGGCCGGAGCTGAAGTCCGGGGTAGAGAAGCTGAACGAGGCCCACAGCACGGCGTATCTGGTAGTGGGAGCCTCTGAGATGCCCGGATTCCGGGACGCCCTCAAACCCCACAGGGGAACGCTTGCCGACTGACCAAAATCACCGCCAACCAAACCGAAACCTCATATGAACTCCATTCCCTGCCCTTTTAACGGACTCCTTACTGCCAGGGCCGTCCAGGTGCTGGCCTTTTGTTTTCTGGCACTTGTTGCCGGATGTGAAAAGGGGCCTTCCACAGGGGACCCCCTCCCCGCCATTCTCGCTTCGGAAGACCCGGCCATCGCACAGGTGATGGCCAACCCTGAAAAATACGAAATACAGGTGCGCTATACCCGCATCACCCGGGAAGGGGATTCCATCTCCTTTACCGACTACGACTATGCCGTGGATGCGGACCGGTACTTCTATCCTGCGAGTACCGTCAAATTCCCGATCGCGGTGGCCGCCCTGGAAAAACTGAACACCCTCGACAGCCTCGACCGGAATCACCGGTATTACATCGAAGGCGACAGTGTGGAAAACACCTTTGCCGAGGACATCGTGAAAATCTTTGCGGTCAGCGACAACCACGCGAGCAACCGGCTGATCGAATTCCTGGGGCAGGATGAGATCAATGCGCGGATCCGTGCCAAGCAAGCCGGGCCCATACGGATCAGCCACCGGCTTGGCTTCCACAGGGAGGACCTGGCAACCCGCCCCCTTGTGGTCTACCTGAACGACTCCCTGACCACCCTTTCGGCCCCTATCCTCAGTACCCCCCCGTCACCCCTGGATTTGGAGGGGGTGCGCAAAGGCTCGGGTTATTATGAGGGGGATTCCCTGGTCACAGAGCCGTTTGACTTCAGCCTGAAGAACTACCTGCCGGTTGAGACGATGCACGGCCTTCTCAAACGGGTACTGTTCCCCGAGGCCTTCCCCCCGGGACAGCGTTTGCAAATAAGCCCGGAACAACGTGAATTCCTCGTGGCCGCCATGAAGACCCTGCCCCGCCTGTCGGGATATCCGGCGGACATGTATCCGGACGGGTATTGCAAGTTCTTCCTTTACGGGGATTCGGAAGAGACCATTCCCGACGCCATTGAGATCTACAACAAGGTGGGGTTCGCCTATGGCACCCTGACGGACTGCGCCTACATTCGGGATACCGAAAAGGGAATCGAATTTATGCTCACCGCGACGATCCTGGTCAATGAAAACGGGATCTTCAACGATGACCAGTATGAATACGAGGAAACCGGGCTGCCGTTCCTGGCCGCCCTTGGCAGGAAGGTGTACGCTTACGAAATACAACAACGCAACTGAGCATGGAAGGCCTCTCGTTCTCTGAGTTCACCAAACGCATCTACATCCGCGCCCCGCTCCAGCGGATCTACACGCACTGGGGCACCAGTGAGGGAATCTGCAAGTGGTTCCTGAGGGAAGCCGAATACCGGGACACCACAGGCCGCAGGCGCAACAGGGAAGAACCTGTAAAGGCCGGGGATGGCTATGAGTGGCACTGGCACAACTGGGATACCCCTGAAAAAGGAAAGGTAACGCTGGCCAACGGGCGGGACGAACTGGAGTTTTCCTTTGGAGGGGACAGCAGGGTGCACATCTCCCTGCGCGAAGATTCACAGGCCGTGCTCCTCAGCCTGCGTCAGTACGGCATCCCTACGGACGAAGAAAGCAAGTTAACCCTGCATTACGGCTGCAGCAACGGCTGGACCTTTTGGCTGGCCAACCTGAAGGCCTACCTCGAATATGGCGTACTGCTGCACGAGCGGGAAATCGACCTGAGGAAATTCCCCCTTGCCGGATTTGAGTTCGTCAATATGTAATCCCGGAAAGGCGGCTATTTAGCCACATGGACCGCGCGTGTCTCGCGGATGACCGTCACCTTGACCTGCCCCGGGTAGGTCATGTCCGTCTGGATTTTCTGGGAGATCTCAAAAGACAACTGGGCCGCCTTCTCGTCACTCACCTTCTCGCTTTCCACCATCACCCGGAGCTCGCGACCCGCCTGTATGGCATAGGCCTTTTGTACCCCGCTGAACCCAAAGGCGATTTCCTCGAGGTCCTTGAGCCGCTGGATATAGGAATCCAGTACCTGCCGCCTGGCACCGGGACGGGCCCCGCTAATGGCATCGCAAACCTGTACGATAGGCGCGATCAGGGTATTCATCTCGATCTCGTCGTGGTGCGCCCCGATGGCATTGCACACCTCCGGCTTCTCACCGTATTTCTCAGCCCACTGCATTCCGAGGATCGCATGCGGCGTTTCCAGGTCCGCTTCCGAATTGGGGACTTTGCCGATATCGTGCAGCAGGCCGGCGCGCTTGGCGATCTTGGGATTAAGCCCCAGTTCCGCCGCCATGACGCCGCATAGTTTTGCGACTTCCCTGGAGTGCTGCAGGAGGTTTTGCCCATAGGAGGACCGGTACTTCATCCGTCCGACAAGGCGAATGAGTTCC
>CAZUZE010000114.1:0-6816 GCA_964624565.1 uncultured Robiginitalea sp. | reverse complement strand
TGGTCTTGCCCACAACCTCATCCTTGCTGAAGCCCAGCACCTCCAGGAAGGTGTCCAGAAGATAGTCCAGAATGAGGATGCCGATGATAATGTATAAAAGGGTTTCTGAAGTCATTGTGAGGTGGTAAGTGGAGGTCAAAATAGAAATAATATCCGTAGTCCCGCAATTTTTTAGGTCAACGGCAAGCAGGCACGCCGGGGTTCAATCCGCAAACCCCCGTTGACGGAGGCCCTCGAAGATCAGGATGGAGGCGGCCACGGAGACATTGATGGAATCGATCGCGCCGCGCATTGGGATTTCCACCAGGCAGTCCGCCCCTTCCTTCCATAGGTCCGTGAGGCCCGTGGCCTCCGTGCCCATGACGATGGCGGTAGGCCCGGAATAGTCCACCGTATCGTACCGCACGGACCCGCCCAGGGCGGCCCCGGCAATCTGGAACCCTGCGGTTTTCAGAAAATCCAGGATTTCAGGACTGCTGCCCGTGGCGACGGGCACTGTGAAGAGGCATCCGACACTGGAGCGGATGATGTTCGGGTTGTAGAGGTCCCCTTTGAGGTCCGCGATCAGCACTGCATCCAGGTCAGCCGCATCGGCCGTCCGCAGCAGGGCCCCGATATTCCCGGGTTTTTCGGGGGCCTCGGCCACCAAAACCAGGGGGTTCTTCCGTTTCCAGGCAAGGGATTCCAGGCGGTGGTCCCTTGCGCTGAAAAGGGCGATGACCCCTTCGGTCTTTCCCCTGTAGGCCAGGTGGCGGTAGACTTCCGCACTCAGGCTGACCCGGGGACAACCGGCCAGACCAGGTATTTGTTCAAAAACAGATTCCGGGAGGATCTCAGGGCAGAAATAGAGGGTCTGGGGCAGGTAACCCCCTTCCAGGGCCAGGCGGAGTTCCCGCAGCCCCTCCAGGACGAATTTCCCGTCCTTTTTCCGGTTCCTCGATTTGCGGTTCCAGTGTTCCAGCTGGCGCACCTCCTGGTTCTGAATGCTGCTGATGTGTTTCATCCCTGTAAAATTCACAAAAAAACGGAAAAGCCTGCAGGCCCTTCCGTTTTCAAAGATAGTGATGCCAGCGGTTACTCCCTGGCATATTTGCCCATATAGCGTTTCCAGAGCTCCGTTTGATGCGTCTCAAGCGAAAGTTCGCGTCCGTCGATAAAGGCATGTGTCAGCCGGTTCGTGCGCATGTCCAGGGCATCCCCTTCCGAAATAAACAGGGTGGCGCTTTTGCCATTTTCCAGGGTCCCGTAGCGGTCCCCGATCCCCAGGATCCGGGCCGTGTTCCCACTGATCATCGCCAGGGCCTTTTCTTTTTCCAGGCCCTGGCCCACTACCTGCCCTGCGTAAAACGGGAGGTTGCGGGTCTGGAAATTGGAGGCATCCGCATTCTGGATCCCGACCAGCAGGCCTGCGTCGTCCAGAAGCTTCGGGAGGCGGTAGGGCAGGTCGTAGGCATCGTCATTGAGGTTCGGCAGGGTATGGGTAAAGTTTACCAGTACCGCGATCCCGTTTGTTTTGAGGAAATCGGTGATCTTATAGGCTTCATACCCCCCGACCAAAACGACTTTCTGAACCCCGGCCCCCTTGACCCTGCTGACCCCGTCGATGATTTCACGCTCGCCGTCCGCGTAGAGGTAGAGGGTCTTTGTCCCGTCAAAAAGCCCCTGCATGGCCTGAAAGGCCGGGTTGAGCTCTTCTGCTTTCCCCTGCCCATAGGCCTTTGCGTTGCCCATGAAGGTCAGCACTTCCTGCATCTGGGTCGTGTAGTCTTTATTGGGCTGGTACCCCCTGGGTTCCCCCTGCCACCACCTTCCGCGGCGGAAGGCACCGGGCCAGTGGAGGTGGATGCCATCATCTTCCTTTACGATGGCATCTTCCCAGTTCCAGGCGTCGAACTGCACGATGGAAGAGGTACCGGAAATCCGGCCCCCCTGAGGGGTGATCTGCCCGAGCAGCACCCCGTTGGGACGCATGCTCTCGACCACCTGGGATTCCGCATTGTAGGCGATGATGCTCCGCACATGTGGGATGAGTGTCCCGATTTCATCCTCATCATCGCTCGCCCGTACTGCGTTGATCTCGATCAGGCCCAGCGATTTGCCCGGGGCGATAAACCCGGGATAGACGTGTTTGCCGTTCGCGTCGATGATGCGCCCGCTTCCGGGCACCCCGGCCCCGATGGCCGTGATGGTCCCGTCCGTGAAGGTCACGGTCCCGTTTTCGATTACCTCCCCGTTGCCCAGGTGGAGGGTTGCCCCTGTGATGCTGATGGTTTCGCTTTGGGCCGGGGCTGGGGTCTGCTGGCCCCAGCTTATTGAGGCTCCCAGGAGCAGCCCTGCCATACTTGCTATATACGATTTCATAGTTTTCATTTTACGAACGTGTCATTTAGAGGCTGTCACAGTTGAAGATTCTTTTCTGTTTTTGCCGGGGCGGGCGTGTGGGGGCCCCGCCGGCTTTCTCATCGAGCATCATCTCCACGAGTTTGCTTCGCTCCTCGGCCATCCGCTGCTGCAGCTTTGCATCCGCTGCGCGGTCAAAGTAGGGAACCCCTTCGATATAGGTGGTTTCGGCAACGGCATAGACGGAAAGCGGATGGTCGGACCAAAGCACCAGGTCGGCATCTTTTCCAATTTTTATGCTGCCTACGCGGTCATCGATATGGAGCAGTTTTGCCGGGTTAAGGGTGACGGTCTTCCAGGCTTCTTCTTCGGAGAGCCCCCCGTACTTCACCGTTTTCCCCGCTTCCTGGTTCAACCGGCGCGACATCTCGTTGTCATCGCTGTTGATGGCCACGGTAACCCCCTGGCTGTGCATGATGGCGGCGTTATAGGGTATTGCATCCTTGACCTCGTACTTATAGGCCCACCAGTCGCTGAAGGTGGAACCGCCCACCCCGTGGGCAGCCATTTTGTCGGCCACCTTGTACCCCTCCAGGATGTGCGTAAAGGTGTTGACTTTAAAGCCCATGCGGTCCGCCAGTTTCATCAGCATATTGATCTCGCTCTGCACGTAGGAGTGGCAGCTGATAAAGCGTTCCCCCCGGAGGATCTCGGCGAGGACTTCCATCTCCTCGTCGTACCTGAAGGGGTTTCCGGAGTCCTTCAGGGCCTGGTACTCTTTGGCCCGCTGGAAATAGTTTTCAAAGACCTGTTCCACACCCATCCTCGTTTGGGGGAACCGGTCAAAGCTCTGCCAGTTGGACTGCTTCACGTTTTCACCCAGCGCAAATTTGATAAACTTGGGCATGTCGGTATAGATCATCTCGGATGCGCTCCGGCCCCATTTGAGCTTAAAGATGGCCGAACGTCCCCCGATGGGGTTCGCCGACCCGTGCAGGAGTTGTGCCGAGGTCACCCCTCCTCCCAGGTTCCGGTAGATGTCGATATCCTTGGGGTCCAGGACGTCCGTCATTTTTACCTCCGCGGAGGAATTATGGCCGGATTCGTTGATCGCCAGCCCCGCAATGTGGGTGTGTTCGTCGATGATCCCGGCCGTCAGGTGCTTGCCGGTGGCATCGACTACCCGGGCACCCCCGGCGGAGAGGTTCGTCCCGATTTTTGAAATTTTTCCCTTTTTGATCAGCACATCGGTATTCTGGAGGATCCCCTCGGCTTCTCCGGTCCAGACCGTGGCATTTTTAAAGAGGATGTCCTCTTGTTTCGGGGGGGTCACGTAGCCGTAGCCGACGTTCGGATAGCTCAGGGGGAGGAGTTCCGGGGCGCTTTTAGAACCTTCCTCTTTTTTGGCTTCCGGGGTAAATGCTCCGGTCTTCCGGGCCGTAAACCGCGTTTCCCTGCCATCGGGGAGGATCAGCTTGCCACTGAGGTTATCCGACCCCTTATCAACCAGGGCAGTGGTGCGGTACTGGGCTGTCCCGTCCGAGAAAGAAGCGCTCACCCAGTCGTTTTCATAGCTTATTTTGGACTTGAGGACTTCCTCCCCTTTTTTGACCTCGAGCTTCGGGCTGCTCGCGCTGCCGGTTACCGAGAGCGCAAACTGCTTTCCATCCGCCTCCAGGGCATAGTCCCCCCGGATATCCTTCTGGTCGATATCGGCCAGAACGTGCCGTTTCCCCATGACCCAGTTTTCATACAGGGTGGTTTCCTCGCCGAATACAGGGCCTGAGGTGATCAGGAAGTTGGCATACCTTCCCTGTTGCAGGGTCCCGATTTCGTCAGCCTTGCCCAGCAGGAGGGCGGGCTGGGAGGTGAGGGCTTCCAGGGCCCGGGTTTCCGAAAGCCCGTATTCCATGGCTTTGCGAATATTTTTATGGAGGTCCTTTGCATTTTTGAGCCCGTTGAGGGTAAAGGCAAAGGGAATGCCGTTCTTCTCCAGGACGCCCGGGTTCGAAGGGGCGTGGTTCCAGTGCCTCATATCCTCCAGGCTCACGTAGCCGGCCTGATAGGGATCGGAGACGTCAAAGGCCTCCGGGAAAGCTAGCGGCACGACAAGAGGTGCCCGGGTCGCTTTGATATCTGCAATATTCTCGTATTCCTGTCCCCCGGCGAGCATGACGTACTGAATCCCGAAGGCGTCTCCAATGCCATCGGCCCTCAGGACATGCCCGTTATCCCCGGCAGCAAAAAACTGCACGAGGCCCTTGTTCCGGTTCAGGGCTTCGAGGGAACGGTCCGTAGTGGACACATTGCCTCCTGCATACCATTCAGCATCGTGGTACATCTGCCGCAACAGGGCCATGGAACCCATAAGTGACGAGGGGTAGGACTGGGCTTTGGCAATGCTCCGGTCAAATGAGAGGTACTGCCCGGACGCGTCCTCAAGGATTCGCTCAGCTTCGTTCCCCTCCTCGTTCAGGGCGATGAGGACCCCGGTTCCCCTTACAATCCCGTCCTGCCGGTGGCTGTTGACCACCCCAAACCCAAGGTCCCGGAGGTCCTTGGCTCCCTTCTGATCAAATTCGTATCCTGAAATGGCCGCGTACTCCGGCATGATGTGGTCATTCCAGTAAAACCCTTCCCGGCTCGGGCCGTACTGGGCAGAACGACCCCCTCCGGGGCTGCGTTTGGCCTGCTCCACCCCATAGGCGGAAAAGACGTCGATAAAGGAAGGATAGACGGACTTTCCCTCCAGATCCACCACAACGCTGTTCGCCGGAATGCTGACGCGTTTTCCGACGCCCACCACTTTTCCATCGCGAATCAGGAGGGTGCCCTTGTCGACCACCTCGGTGGGGCTGACGTAAATACGCGCATTGGTAAAGGCCGTGTAGTTGTTGTTGCTGGCTTTGACCCCGTCATTCTGAGGAAAATACTTCTGGGCATAGGTGCCGTAGCCCAGGCCTAAAAAGGCCAGGAGCAGGAATTTCCATTTCATAGGCAAGTTGTAATTAATATGAGTAGTAAAATTAGAATAGTCTGGTGGGGCAATATACCAAAATCATCCAATCCGGGGAACGTTTTGAACTCAATTTGTGCCTGCAGCTGCTTCCGGATGCACGGGATGTATCCTGTGATAGCCCATAAGCAGGCCAACCACCCTGTTGTAGGAGCGAATGCCGTCCCGCTGTTTGTTTATTTCAAGGTAGCTGTTGAAGATGGACTTAAATACCGGTTCCAAGGGGTTTTCAAAGGCCAGCCAGAATTCGTTGAGCTCGCGGAAATTGGCCCGCACGCCGGGGCTGATTTTTTTCAGGAGCACTTCATAGGCCGTTTTGTCCCTTTTGCGCATTTCCGAAAGGCAATAGCTGAGGCCATAGGCAGTGGCGGCATACCGTAAATGCGGGTCCGGGTTTTTGAGGGTGACCAGGTACCCGATAAAATTGGTTTCGTTCTCGGCTGAATACCCCAGCTGGTGCCCCACTTCATGCCCGCAAACCACCGGGTGGCGGAACAGGGGCAGGCGGTGGTTGACCTGGGCTTCCCCCGTGAACGGGTTCAGGTAGCCCCCGTACCCCATATAGGAAAGGGCTGTGCTGAACAGGGAGGCTTTCAGGCTGGGCGGGTCGTATGCAAAACCCGGGAATTCCCCGGACAGATGCCTGTACCCTTCAATAGTCCGCTCCATGTTCTCCTCCCTGCTGTAGGGCATTTTGACAGCCGCTTCCGGATCCCCGGTCAAATCGAGCTGCAGTGCATTGGCCCGCTCTATGAGCTGACCGGTCAGTGCGGCGAGCTCCCCGGTGGTATACCCCACTTCAAATCCGAGGGTTTGGGACAGCGGCCTCCGGAAATAGTTGCTGCCCCAGGCCAGGTAGAACGTAAAATGGATTGTGGAAAGGGCCATTAGGACATCCCGGGCAAACCCCAAAGGATGGGTGCGGATCCGGTGCCATTGGCGGATAAGGTAGGTGGCCGCAAGCAGGAAAAGGGCAAAATAGAGAAGGTCGCCCACGGAAAAAGGAACCCACCCGTATAAATGCCTGAAAAATGCTGAAATACGGGGATAGGCCCAGGTACTGTACCATTTTTCAACCCATTCCGGATGGCCTCCCATCCAGCTGACGCCCAGAAGTTGCAGGGGAAGCGAAAGGGCAATGACCGTCTTGATTCGGGACCGCATGGGGTAAAAATAGCCAATTATCCTGCGGGCCTTGTCAGGATTGGTTATTTTTGAGATTCCATTAACCAAAAAGCGATTCATGTCCACTGTCGTATCCGAAATAGAACCCGTAACCATCTGGAAACACTTTGCCCAGCTCAACGCCGTCCCCAGACCCTCCAAGAAGGAGGAGCGGGTGATCGCCTTTATGCTGGATTTTGGGAAATCCCTCAACCTCGAGACCTCAAAGGACCCGGTGGGCAATGTCCTTATCCGCAAACCGGCCAGCCCTGGAATGGAAAACCGGAAAACAGTGG
>CAZUZE010000113.1:0-6890 GCA_964624565.1 uncultured Robiginitalea sp. | reverse complement strand
CTCATTGGAAAGTGTCTGGGACGGATTTTCAGGGTTTCCAAAGGTCACATCAGGATTGAAGACATAGTTGGGCCCAAAGGCGTCCACAACATCCTGCCCCTCGAACCCGAGGCCTCCGCGTACCACACCCGAACCGTTTACCTGGTTGCTGAGCCAGACAAAAGGAATCCGGCCCGAGAAGATACCGGTACCTCCGCGCACCTGGGTCCGGCCCTCTCCGTTGACATCCCAGTTCACGCCGACCCTTGGCGAGAAGAGGGGCTTCACTTTTGGGAACTGGCTTACATCAGGGGTGAAGGTGTCGCCATCCTGGTCTGTAAAGGTCTTGTCCAATGCGTCCAGCAATTCGTTGCTCGGGATATCCGTGGCATAGAAGGGGAAATCGATCCGAAGTCCCCCGGTCAGCTTCAGGTCATCCGTCACCTGGAACTCGTCCTGGAAATACACCCCGAATTGCCCGAATTTGGTTTCGTCCACAGGAGGGGTCGTCGACCCGTCCAGGGCGTACCCCTTGGCGAAGGCATCCGGATAGGCCCCCGGTGTCTGGTTGATCACTGTCTCCACAAAGCTGTCGTAGCTAATAAACCTGTAATGCCCGTTGAAGGAAGGGTTAAAAGCGTTTTTAAAGGTCATGTATTCAAAGTTGGCCCCGATGGTATAGGTATGCCTCCCCTTGTAAATGGAGAAGTTGTTGGTGGCGTTGAACACATTGTTCTCGAGTAAGTTTCCAACAGTGAAAAGCTCGTTCCCAAGAGCTGTGTAATAGAGCAGGTTCCCTCCGGCGTCAGGCTCAAGGACTTCGATAAAGGGGAAGTCCTGCCCGCCCGGGATCCCTCGTTTCGGGTCCGTGACGGAGGTATACCCGACCGTCAGGTTATTCGACATGTTCTCCCCGATCCTGGAAATCCATTCCCCTACCCAGGAATCCACATTCCTGTCGTTGGTATAGTTGGCGTTGGCGAAGGTAATGGCTTCGATGCCAAAGCGATTCGTGTTGCGGTATCGGGTGGCAAGGTACCGGTTTGAATTCCCGTTTATGGACACGTCCGTGGCGGCCCGGTAGGAATTGTACCGCAGGGAGAACTTGTTGTCCTGGTTCAGGTTATAGTCCAGACGGGCGTTGAAACGGGTCTGGGTGGAAGCGAACGGATAGTTCTCGTAAGGGCCTGTCTCATATCCATAGAGTGCCTGCATCCGCTCCCGGATAAAATCCAGGTTTGAGGCGGGGACCCTGGATACAACGAGCCCGTCAGGGGGAAGTCCGGGCCGGGAGGCCACGCGGGTAAAGCCCGGAACCGCTTCATCCTCTTCCTCGTAGCTGACGAAAAAGAACAGCTTGTTCTTGAGGATGGGCCCTCCGAGGGAAAATCCTTTGATGTCGACCTGGGAATCCCCCCGGTTCAGTTCGATGTCCCTGAGTTTATTCCCAACCATCTGATCGTTGCGGAAATAATAGTAAACAGTCCCCTTGAAATCGTTGGTCCCTGATTTGGTGATGGCGTTTACCGATGCCCCCGTAAAACCAGCCAGGCGGACGTCATAGGGAGCCAGGTTTACCTGAACTTCCTCGATAGCGTCCAGGGAAATAGGGTTGGAACCGGCGAACTGCCCGCTTCCAAGGCCGAAGTTGTTGTTGTAGATGTTCCCGTCTATGGTGTAGTTGTTGAACCTGCTGGAAGTTCCCGCAAAGGAGGTACCGTTCGACTGGGGCGTAAGCCTGGTAAAGTCGTTGATGCTCCTGGAGATCGTCGGCAGTGCATCGATCGTCTCCCGGCTGAGGTTCACCGCCGGCCCTGTGCGGTCCGGATCGATGATCCCACCGCTGACAGAGGTCACCACGACCTCCTCGAGCTGAACCCCTTCGATCATCACAACCTTGAGGTTATAGCTCTGCCCAAGGCCGAGGTCGATGCCGTCGAAGCTCTGGTCCTGGAACCCCACATAGGTCACGTTGACCGTATAGGGGCCCCCTACCCTAATATTGGGCAAATAGAAGCGTCCATCTTCGTTGGCAATTGCCCCGTAGGTGGTCCCTGATGGGGTGTGGACCGCCACGATATTGGCGCCGAACAGGGGCTCGCCCTGCTCGTCCGTTACAGAACCCTGCATATTCGCAGTGGTAACACCCTGAGAAAATGCGAAGAAGGTCGCACACAACCCCAGGAGAAGGGACAGTACTAATTTTTTCATATCAGTGTTATTTAGGTTTTTGAAAACGATGCAAAAGTGGGGCAAAACACCCTGTTTTGCATTAAGGAAATGTTAAATAAACATTTGCAAATTTAACATAAAAAATCCCCTGTTTTCAGGGGGTTTGTTGACATTTGAGTGAAGTTTTTAACAATTGGGAAATCTGCAATTTAACGGCTGTAATATTGCAGAAGCCGGAGCGTGGATGCGTCGTGATTGCCAAATTTTGAACCCTTGAGTTCATTGAGGATCGCACTGGCCAGTTCCTTGCCCAGTTCCACCCCCCACTGGTCGTAACTGAAGATGTTCCAAAGCACGCCCTGAACGAAAATTTTATGTTCGTAAAGGGAAATGAGGCTTCCAAGGGCTTCGGGCGTGAGGGATTCCAGCAAAAGCGTGTTTGTGGGTTTGTTCCCCTCGAATACTTTATAGGGAAGGAGTTCGGCAAGATCCGCTTCCGGGAGCCCCTTCTTACGGAGCTCCCCGGCGACTTCTTCAGGGGTCTTGCCGTTCATAAGGGCCTCTGTCTGCGCAAAAAAATTGGCCATCAGTTTGTCGTGGTGGTCCATATCTCCGTGCAACGGCTTTCTGAAGCCTATAAAATCCGCCGGGATCAATTTGGTCCCCTGATGGATCAGCTGAAAAAAGGCGTGCTGGGAGTTCGTGCCAGGAGCTCCCCAGATTATTGTCCCGGTCTGGTAGGTCACCGGGTTTCCGCTTCTGTCAACCCGCTTCCCATTGCTCTCCATAACCCCCTGCTGCAGGTAGGCAGGCAGGGATTCAAGGTATTGCGAATACGGGATGACCGCCTCGGTCTCTGCCTCGAAAAAGTTGTTGTACCAGATACTGAGCAGGCCCAGTACCACAGGGATGTTGGCCTGGGATGGCGCCTCCCTGAAATGGGTGTCCATTCTGCGGGCCCCTTCGAGAAGGCGTGAAAAATTGGAATACCCGACGGCCAGGCAGATGGAAAGCCCTACGGCACTCCAAAGCGAGAACCGGCCCCCTACCCAATCCCACATGGTAAAGACGTTCTCCGGTGCGATTCCGAAATCGGAAATCTGTTGTGCATTGGTCGAAACTGCCGCGAAATGCAGGGCTACGTCCTTTTCAGAGGCGTGCTTGAGGAACCATTTTTTGATGGTCAGGGCATTGCTGAGGGTTTCCTGGGTGGTGAACGTTTTGGAGACCACGATAAACAGTGTGGTTTCGGGGTTCAGCCCTTTCAGGGACTCATATACGTGGTCCCCGTCCACATTGCTGACAAAATGAACTTTCAGGTGGTTCCGGTAATGGGCCAGGGCCCGGGTGACCATCACGGGGCCCAGGTCCGAGCCGCCGATCCCGATATTGACCACATCGGTAAAGGCCTTTCCCGTATATCCCCTTCGCTCCCCGCTGATGACCGCCTCGCTAAAGACCTTCATTTGCTCACGTACGGCTTCTACCTCCCGTACTACATCCTTTCCATCCAGTAAGACGGAATCGGTGGAGGCCGCCCGGAGGGCCGTATGCAGGACGGCCCGGTCCTCGGTTTCGTTGATCCGGTCCCCGGCAAAATAACGCGCGATCGACTCCTCCAGGCCGCATTCCGCCCCCAGTCCGTGGAGCAGCTCCATCGTTTTGCCGGTGATCCTGTTCTTTGAATAATCCAACAGGAAGCCTTCCCATTCAATGGTGAAGCGGGCTGCTCGCCCGGGGTCATCAGAAAAAAGGGATTTGAGGTGTGTGGTTTGAATTTCCCGGAAGTGATCCTTCAGGCGTTTCCAGCTCTCGGACCGGGTGGGGTCGGTTTTGGGTAAGGGCATGCTTATGGCTCGTTAAGTGTGACCAGGTCTTCCGGAACATGCGAAATAGGGTACTCGACACATTCCAGCTGGTCCATCAGCGGATTGATATGATCGTAGTATGCAGGCCGCAATTCCTCCGCAAGCGGATCCGCAGCCGGCAGTTTTTCCCTGAGGGGGTCCACCTGCCTGCCGTTCTTCCAGAAGCGGTAGCACACATGGGGACCTCCGGTATTCCCGGTCATGCCAATCCAGCCGATAACGTCCCCCTGTCGCACAAAATCCCCCTTTTTAACCTTCTGGGCCTTCATGTGAAGGTACTGGGTGCTGTAGGTTCCGTTGTGGCGTATTTTCACATACTTCCCGTTCCCCCCTTTCCGGGTGGACTCGGTAACAACGCCATCCGCCGTAGCCAGGATGGGGGTCCCTATGGGCGCGGCGTAATCCGTCCCTTTGTGGGGCCGAACCTTGTAGCCGTAATAGCGGATTTTGCGCTTGAGGTTATAGCGGGAAGAGAGCCGTCCGAATTTCAGGGGGGCCCTCAGGAACGTCCTCCTCAGGTTGTTTGCCTCTTCGTCGTAGTATTCCCGCACATCGAGGGAATCATTCATGTAGGCAAAGGCGTAAAACGGTTGTCCGTTATGTTCAAAATAGGCAGCCTCGATAGGTCCGGTGCCGGCGTAAATACTGTCGTTGATATACTTTTCCTGGTAAATGATCTTGAACTTGTCGCCGGGGTTCAACTTGAAGAAATCGATGGTCCACGCATAGATCTGGGAAAGGTCGTAGGTCAGGTAATAATCCAGCCCCTGTTCCACAATTACGTTGGAAAGCGAGCCCCCGTCGGGGATCACACCCGATGCTTCCTTCCGCACATAGGTGACCTCCCGCTGCTTGGTATAGGCAAGGACGGTATCCCTGAAATCCACCACGGTGTAGTTGATCGGATCCTGCTCGTAGATAAAGACCTGGGCCACTTCAGCCGTGTCCTTCGATTTCAGGATCATATAGGGTTTGCCGGCCCGGATCCGCCGGACGTCAAAAGTGTCCCTGAACCGTTCGGTCAGCTCGTGGATCTTCGGGTAGGCGACCTTATTCTCCAGCATCAGTTCCCCGAAACTGTCCCCGGAACGCACCGTATCGGCAACTACCTTGTACTCATCGAGATTGAAGCCGTAGGCGATAACCGGTTGCTGAACCTGTTCTTCCTTACTATCCTCAGTTGTGTTTGGTGTCGTTTGATCTCCAGCCGAATCCCCGCAGGATAACATTCCCAGGGAAATCAGCACCATGCCCCAATAAAAACGCATTCGCTTAAATTATTTTTTCGGGTTGAGCCGGTGTTCAACCCATTGTTTGCCCCAATTTTCAAGAGATTCCGGTGTGTGTACCTCCGGGAAAAAAACGATTTTCTGGAATCCCGGCGGAAGGTATTCCTTCCAGTTTGTACCCCCCGTAGCCTCAATTTTATGGTCCTCCCTGTTCAAATACCGGTATGCCGAGCCCAGATGCATCAGCGGCCAGTTTACATTCGCATTGAGGTCCATCAGTTGTAACGCTTTCCTGAGCGCTTTATTATCCCGGTCCTCCTGCGGCAAATTTAGGAATTTATGGTAGATTGTGTTTCCTTTTACCTCATGTGCGATCCGCAGGAACCGTGGGGTATATCTTTTTTCAAATTGTTTGAGGGTCAGCGTTTTTTCGCCTGTCTTGATATCCGTAGCCCCTTTTTTCCAGTAAATGTGTTCATAGAGCTCCTCGATCGGGCTCTGTGAAGAAAACCTTTCACGTTCTGAGGCATGGACCAGGAGTTCCAGGGGCGTCGCATAAATCTCGATCATCCGGTACTGGGCCGATTGAAAGCCGCTGGCCGGGAGCAATGCCATCCGGTAGCGCATGAACTGGTCGGGCTCCATCCCCCGTACCATGATGCTGAAGGACGAAATCAGCGCCTTGTAGTAATTGTTGATCCGGTTGAGTTTTTCGATAAATCCCGGGACATTCCCCGAGGCAGACCCGACCAGTTGTTTTTGTTCGTGAAGGATGAGCTTGAAGTAAAGTTCGGAAATCTGGTGGTACATGATAAAGATTTCCTCATCCGGAAAATGGGTGCGGGGGACCTGCAGGCTCAAAAGCGTGTCCAGCCGGATATAGTCCCAGTAGGTGAGGTAGCGCTGGTAGAGCAGGCCGTCAAGGTAGGAGCTCAAATTTTGTCCGGAGTCCCGGAATTTTTCAGCCAGTAGCTGAATCTGCTTTTCGATCTGTGCGCTGTCCTCCATAGGGCAGTTTATTCCATTGTGATCCTGAACTGGTTGTTCAGGCTGTTGTACGCCTCGAGGTCGGCCTTGATAGACCCCACCAACAGGTCGGCCTGGATGCGTATGGGAATTTTGTTCCTGTCGTTTGACACCCACAAAGATAGGCTTTCCTCTTCTTTAAACACCCTTCCCGACTGAACGAAAGGGCGGAATTTCAGACATTCCACTTTGCCGAATTTTGTTTTGAGCGTTTCCGTGCCCAGGTATTTAAGGCGGAACGTGAAAATGCCGTCATCATCAAAAAGCATCTTCAATTCAAGGCTTTGCCCCTCGACGAGATCGGTCGCATCATAGGCATTGCGCAGATAGTAAAAGGCCGATATCAGGTCGTGGATGGACCTGTCGATATCGAACTGCATTTTTTTCTGGTTCTTTTTGTCGTGGTAGTACGCCTTGCGCCTCGGATAGTCAAAATTGATTTCGACGTCACGGGTGTAGCCCCCCTCGTCTATTTTCCGGATAAAACGATAAGGCCGCCCGTCCTGCTTCCCGAAAAAGCTCTCGTAGCGGTCGTCGACCCTGAAGAACAGGTTCGCCAGCCCGGTCGTTTTTCCGGTGCCCACTACGCGATAGACCGGGGTTTCACCAATGATAT
>CAZUZE010000112.1:0-6907 GCA_964624565.1 uncultured Robiginitalea sp. | reverse complement strand
CGCCCGGCAGCAGGGGAAGGGCTGTCTTAGCTGTCTTCCTTTTCGGGCACGGGGTCGTAGCCCGACCCGCCCCATGGGTGGCAACTGCTGATCCGTTTAACCGCCAGCCATCCGCCCTTGCGCAGACCGTGTTTTTCAATGGCTTCGATAGCGTACTGGGAACAGGTGGGGAGATACCTGCAGCTGGGAGGGGTAAGGGGTGAAATATACTTCTGGTATCCCCTGATCCCTGAGATCAACACTGCGGAAAGATTCTTTTTCATAGTACCGTGCGCCCTGCGCAAGGTACATTTTCTGGGCCTGGAAAACAATCATCCAGGTTTCTGTGTGGCGGGATAAACCGGTTCAAGGTTCTCACTTTCTTCCTGGGAATACAAGCGGGATCGGATCAAGAACCGGACCCCCATCGGGATTTCCAGAGAAAAGCTGGAACCTCTCCCCGGAACGATATCCACGGTAAGCTGGGTGTGTTTCCAGTATTCATACTGGTCCCGGGAAATATAGAAATCGCATTCAGCTACCCGGCCCAGCCAGATGTCCGAATCGTCCAGCAGCAGTTCTCCTTCCGGATAACACATCGGAGAGGAACCGTCACAACATCCTCCGCTCTGGTGGAACATTAAAGGGCCGTTTTCCCGCCGAAGTAGTTCAATTACTTCCAGCGCAGCCGGCGTGACGCTAACTCTCCGTGTGTATCGCTCTGCTTTGCTCATTCTCAGTATAACTCCCTAGAAAAATCCAAGGGCATTCTTGTCATAGGAAATAAGCATGTTTTTGGTCTGCCTGTAGTGGTCCAGCATCATTTTATGCGTTTCCCTGCCGATTCCGGATTTCTTGTACCCCCCGAATGGGGCATGGGCGGGGTACAGGTGGTAACAATTGACCCAGACCCTTCCTGCTTTGATGGCACGGGAGATCTGATACGCCTGGTGGGTATCCCTTGTCCAGACCCCGGCCCCGAGTCCGTAAAGGGTGTCATTGGCGATCTCAAGGGCTTCTGCTTCATCCTTAAAGCTGGTTACACAAACTACCGGTCCGAAAATTTCCTCCTGGAAGACCCTCATCTTATTGTTTCCTTTCAGGATTGTGGGCTCGATGTAATACCCTCCTTCCAGGCCTTCGTTATAGGCGGCTTTCCCACCGGTCAGGACTTCGCAACCTTCTTCCTTTCCGATTTCGATATAGCTGAGGATTTTCTCGTACTGGTCGTTGGAGGCCTGGGCGCCCATCATGGTTTGCGGATCCAGGGGGTGTCCGAGTTTAATGGCTTTGGTGCGTTCCACCACGCGTTCCATAAAGGCGTCAAAAATACTTTCCTGTACCAGCATGCGCGAGGGGCAGGTACACACTTCTCCCTGGTTCAGGGCGAACATCACCGCGCCTTCAAGGCACTTGTCAAAAAAGGCATCATCGGCGTCCATCACGCTTTCAAAAAACACATTGGGGGATTTCCCCCCAAGTTCGAGGGTTACAGGGGTGATGTTCTTGGAGGCGTATTGCATGATTAGCTGCCCGGTTGTGGTCTCCCCCGTAAAGGCGATTTTACCGATTCTCGGGCTTGAAGCAAGGGGTTTTCCGGCCTCGGTTCCAAACCCGTTCACGATATTCAGGACCCCGTCCGGAAGGATGCCCTCTATGAGTTCGGCAAGTATCAGGATGCCAACCGGGGTTTGTTCTGCGGGCTTCAGGACTACGCAATTACCTGCAGCCAGGGCAGGGGCGAGTTTCCAGGTTGCCATTAAAATGGGAAAGTTCCATGGGATGATCTGGCCGACAACCCCCAGGGGTTCCGGGACGTTCAGGCTGACGGTGGAAGCATCAAGCTCACTTACCGTTCCCTCTTCTGCACGGATAACCCCTGCAAAATAGCGGAAATGGTCTATGGCCAGTGGAATGTCTGCAGCCGTGGTCTCCCGGATTGCCTTGCCATTGTCCCAGGTTTCGGCCCGGGCGAGGTCCGCCAGGTTGGCTTCCATGACATCGGCTATTTTCAGAAGCATATTGCTTCGGGTGGTTGCGGAGGAATTATTCCATTCCGGGGCCGCTTTCCATGCTGCGTCCAGGGCCAGCTCGATGTCTTCCGCCGTGGAACGGGCAATTTTTGTAAAAGCCTGCCCGTCTACCGGGGAGAGGTTGTCAAAATACTGTCCCTTGACCGGGGGCGTCCATTTCCCCCCGATGAAGTTCTCATACTGATCTTTGAATTTGGGTTTTTTCAGGGTTTCCTGTGCATTGGTTGCAGTTGTACTCATGGCATTAATTGATTTTATTGAATGATGTTTTATTTGACGCTGCCTGCCGCTTTAAGGCTCCTGACAGCATGGAATCCTAAGGTAGCCGATCGGCCGGGGAAACTTCTGACCAATTCTTTCAGGCGTGTGACCAATCCTATCACAGCTGATTTTTTAACATAAAATACCCTGAAAATTTTTAGATTTATAATATTTACTGTTAAAAAAATACAACTTTAACACATAAAAATGCGCCTGCCTGAACGCTTCCTAAATAGCCGGAAACTCGAATCCCTGGTGGAGAATCAATCGAGCTACACCCTGGACCACGCGGCCATGCATATTTTTGAAACCCACCAGCAGGCGGAACAGGTATTGTTGAAATTCGACCAGCCCGTCCTGGCCAGCATGATCGAAGGAAAAAAGGTCATGCACCTCAGGGATTACGAGTCCTTCCAGTTCCTTCCTGGGGAATCCCTTGTGCTGCCCTCAGGGGAAGTGATGTGTATCGATTTTCCCGAAGCCCGGTATGAGAGCCCGACCAGGTGTCTTGCAATGGCCATTTCCGAGGAAAAAATAAACAAGGTACTGCAGTGGATGAATGAGACCATGCCCAAGTCCGGAGGGCTGCACTGGGGGCTTATGGACTATAATTTCCACTTTGTGAACGACGCAGCCGTTTTTCAGATTTTGCAACGCCTGGTTTTCCTCTTCACTGAGGACCACCCCTACAAAGATTATTTTGTGGACAACATGCTCAGGGAGCTGATCATAAGGATCCTGCAGACCAACGAATTGAAGATCTACAGTTCAGGTACCTTCAGGCTTCGTGAAAACAGCCGCCTGGCCCACGTGGTCCGTTATATTCGCAGCCATTTGCACGAACCCCTGGATGTTTCCGGCCTGAGTAAGGAGGCCTGCATGAGCCCCTCCCATTTTCACAGGGTATTCAAGAATGAACTCGGTATTTCCCCTGTGGAGTTTATCAACAATGAACGGGTAAAACTCGCCGTGAGCCTCCTTCAGGATCCCGAAATCAGTATCAAGGAAGTCTATATGTGTTGTGGTTTTGAAAGCCGGTCCTACTTTAACCGGGTCTTCAAGAACAAACAACAACTTACCCCGGGGGATTACCAGCGCATGTTGCAGCGCGGTGCCTTCTGATCAGAGCTGAAACGTGGTCCCGTCCTTCCCGTCTTTGAGCTGTATGCCGAGCTGTGCGAGCGTATCCCGGATCTGGTCCGAGGTGGCGTAATCCCTGTCGGCGCGGGCCTTGTTTCGCATGGAGATCAGGAGCTGGACCAGGCCTTCCACCCGGTCCCCCGATTCGGAGCCGGCCATGGGTTTTTCAATGCCCAGGACTTCGAAGACGAAGGCATTCATGCTGGATTCAAGGGAATCCTTGTCGGCACTGTTGAGTTTTTGACGGCCCTCCCTGACCAGGTGGATCCATTTTACGGCTTCAAAGAGGTGGGCGATCAGGACCGGGCTGTTGAAATCGTCATTCATCGCATCGTAGCACCGTTGTTTCCAGGCGTCCACATCCACATCCGATTGGGCCGAGACAGGCAGGTTTTCCAGTACCTGCAAGGCATCCATCAGGCGCTGGTAGCCCTTTTCAGCTGCCTGGAGGGCCTCATCGCTCAGGTCGAGGATACTCGTGTAGTGGGCCTGCATCATGAAAAAGCGCACCACACTGGGGGCATAGGCCCGGCTCAGGATCGGGTTGGACCCCTCGAAGATTTCCTCAGGGAGCAGGTTGTTGCCGGTTGATTTGGACATCTTCCGCCCGTTGAGGGTCAGCATATTGGCGTGCATCCAGTAGTGCACCGGGCTGTGGCCGTAACGCGCTTCTGCCTGGGCAATTTCACATTCGTGATGCGGGAATTTAAGGTCCATCCCACCCCCGTGGATGTCAAAGGTCTCACCCAGGTATTTCGTGCTCATCACCGTGCATTCCAGGTGCCAGCCCGGAAATCCTTCGCCCCAGGGTGAGGGCCAGCGCATGATGTGCCTGGGTTCCGCTTTTTTCCAGAGGGCAAAGTCCTGAGGGTTGTTTTTTTCATCCTGGGCGGTGAGCTCCCGGGTATTGGCAATCATATCCTCCAGCTTGCGGCCGCTTAGTTTGCCGTACTCAAAGTCCGTATTGAATTTTTGGACATCGAAGTAAACCGAGCCATTCGTTTCGTAGGCATATCCCTTCTCCAGGATGGCTTTGATAATCTCGATTTGTTCCACAATATGCCCTGTGGCCGTGGGTTCGATGCTCGGCGGCAGCAGGTTGAATTTGCGCAGGATGTTGTGGAAGTCCGTGGTATAGCGCTGTACCACCTCCATCGGTTCGATCTTTTCCAGACGGGCCCGCTTGGAAATCTTGTCCTCCCCCTGGTCCGCATCGTCTTCCAGGTGCCCGGCATCGGTAATATTCCGCACGTAGCGCACCTTGTAGCCCAGGTGCAGCAGGTAGCGGTAGATCATGTCAAAGGAGATAAAGGTCCGGCAGTTGCCAAGGTGAACCTTGCTGTACACCGTCGGGCCGCAGACGTACATGCCTACATGGCCCTCGTGAATAGGTTTGAAGACTTCCTTTTTTCCGGAAAGCGAGTTGTAGATCTGAAGGGTTTGTTCTTCATACAGGGCCATATGCGCTACCTTAGAATTCCGTTTCCAGATTGATATAGTCCAGGAATTCCCGCCTCAGGGCTTCCTCTTTGAAGCGGCCTCCATACTCGGCCGTTACCGTGCTGCTGTCGATATCCCGTATCCCCCTGGAATTCACGCAGAGGTGTTTGGCATCGATCACGCAGGCGACATCCGGGGTGCCCAGCACCTGCTGCAGCTCCCGCACGATTTGAATATTCATGCGCTCCTGCACCTGTGGGCGTTTCGCGTAGTAATCCACGATCCGGTTCATTTTGGAAAGCCCGACAACGGTTCCGTTAGAGATATAAGCGATGTGTGCCCTGCCCACGATGGGGAGCAGGTGGTGCTCACAGGTACTGTACACGGTGATGTTCTTTTCGACCAGCATCTCCCCGTATTTGTACTTGTTCTCAAAGGTTGAGGATTTGGGCCTTCGGTCCGGATGCAGGCCGCCAAACACTTCCTTTACGTACATTTTGGCTACCCGGTCCGGGGTCCCTTTTAGGCTGTCGTCATCAAGATCGAGCCCGAGGGTAAGCATGATATCCCTGACGCTCCGGGAGATGCGTTCAATTTTGTCCGCATCGCTGAGCTCAAACGCATCCGCGCGCAACGGGGTCTTTTCGGAGGCCGAAAAATGGTCATCTCCGTACCTGTCCTGCGGTGTTTCCAAGGCGGGATCGATTTTCATCAGACTTCAGTTTTTGCAAAGCGCAAAGATAGGTATAAAATGCCATTTTGGGGCCCGTTTTTCGGGCATTGAACGATAAATTCCTGTTAAGTTGGGCGGGCCAAGAGCCGTGAAAAATTGAAATTAATGAGGAAGTATCAGACCATGGGAACCATCCTCCGGGAAGGCTTGAAACCACTTCCCGACCCGCAGATCAAAGCTCCCCTGGCCACCTGTCCTTTCCACCCATTCCTGGAGGACGGCCTGGCTGGTATTCCCATGGCCTGGCCGGGCCTCAAACCAAGGGGTAGCTCAGAAGAACCGTCGCGCGCAAACACGAGTAACATGGAATCACCAGCTGTTCGGGGGAGCTGCCAAACAAAGATTTGAAGTGCACTGTGCCGTTGGTCTAATAGTGAGGAAAAGCCATACTAAAGCCGGGTAATGTCAGTTATATATGAGGTAAAATCACCTTCGCCGATGAGGTATGCCCTTTTTTGCCTTGTTGCCTTATTTTTCGCTCTGCCAAAGGGATTCGGCCAGAATTCCCCGGACTGCCGTTCGGCCATCCCCGTTTGTGCGGATGAACCCTTAATCGGGATTGCCGATGGGAGCGGGGATATCGATGATTTTGACCCGGATGTGATCCGTCAGACCGGGTGCCTCGAAAAAGGGAGTGTGGGTTCCGCCAATATTGAGAACAACACCTCGTGGTTTGTCTTCCGGGCCGGTACCGACGGACAGATCGGCTTCGATATCGAAGCGCTGCCGGTCAATACCGGGGGTCCGATCACGGCGGAATGGGATTTTGCGCTCTACGGCCCCGATGTGGATTGCGCCTCCATAAGCAGCGGGGCCGCCCAGCCGATCCGCTGTAATTACGAGGTCAATGACACCCGCTTTACGGGGGTGGGCACCAACCCCGAGAACGGCCAGCAGGGAGCCCCCTTTGTCAAAGGGAGCCAGAACACCTATGACGAGTGGATAGACGTTCGGGCCGGTGAGCTCTACTATCTGCTGATCAACAATTACAACACGAATTTTGACGGTGACCCGGAAGCCTACATCCTCACCTTTACAGGCACTTCGGTCGAGGCAGACCAGGACAATGCCCTGGACTGTACCCTCCGGGATGAATTCCTGGGCCTGGATATCACGGCCTGCGAAGGCGACCCGGATATCGAACTAAGCGCCCTGAATTCGCCGGCGGGGCCTGACATTTTCAATGTAAGGTGGTCCGCGGATTTCGATTTGGACGGGACCCCGGAGACAGAACTGTCCTCAGGGCCCGAGGCGTTTTTCTACACGGTAACCAGCCCGGATACCGGTCGCTATTTCGTGGAGATTCAGACAGGTATCGGAC
>CAZUZE010000111.1:0-6976 GCA_964624565.1 uncultured Robiginitalea sp. | reverse complement strand
CGGGAATCTCGAAACCCCCATTATTCTAACCAACACACTCAGTGTGCCTGTTGCCTTGGAGGCGCTCATAAGCTATACGCTGGAACAGCCTGGGAATGAAGGCGTTCGCTCTGTGAACCCGGTTGTGGGTGAGACCAATGACGGCCGCCTCAATGACATTCGCGGACGGCACATCCGGCAATCACACGTTCTCGATGCCATTGAAAGCGCCTCTTCAGGACCTGTTGCCGAGGGCAATGTCGGGGCAGGTACGGGGACGGTGGCGTTCGGCTACAAGGGGGGGATTGGCACGGCTTCAAGAAGGGTCCCCAAAAAGGCAGGGGGCTATACGGTTGGGGTCCTGGTGCAGGCGAACTTTGGCGGTATCCTTACGCTGAACGGCAAAAACCTCGCCCGGGTACTGGACCGGGTCCCGGGGAGCTTTAAGGAGGATACAGATGGTTCCTGTATGATGGTGGTCATGACGGATGCCCCCCTGGATGCCCGGAATTTAAAGCGCCTGGCAAAACGCTGTATGCTGGGCCTGGCCCGAACCGGGGGCATTGCTTCGAATGGGAGTGGGGATTATGTCATAGCGGTTTCCACAGCCCGAGAAAACAGGGTCAAATACGCCCCGGATCGCATCGCCTCTGAAATGGCAAACGTACACAATGAATATATGTCGCCCCTGTTCCTGGCGGCCGTGGAGGCTACGGAAGAAGCGATTTGGAATGCACTTTTCAACGCGGAACCGATGAGCGGGTTTAACGGCTCCCGGGTGGAGGCATTGCCTGTGGATATAGTGCTGAAGGCACTTCAGGGGGAGTGAAAGCCAGCCCGGAATTCAGCCGGGAAATTGCCGGGAGCCCCGGGGCCTTTTTACCCTGCGTCATCATTCCAGATTTTGGGATGCCCTTTTCAGGTGCTGACAGCGGACACCCTGTCAATTTCCCGTTTCAGATAGTAACCGGTGACCACCGTTGCAAGCACATCGGCGATGGCAAAACTTACCCACACCCCGAGTTCGCCGAAGAACCCTGGAAGGATCAGGATAAGCGGGATAAAAAAGAAACCCTGCCGGGTAAGGGTGAGAATCAGCGCGGGGATGGCTTTTCCAATCGCCTGAAAATAGGCCGCACCTATCAATTGTAAGGCAATGATCGGCGTCGCCGCGAAGACCCATCGCATGGCCGTGGGGGTATGTTCCAGGACATAGGCATTGGTGGCCAGGGCTTCGGGCCCAAGGTCCGGACGGTCGCTCAGGAAGAGCCCGGTGATTTCCGCCGGGAACACCATCAGCAGCACAAAGACGATCGTGGCGACCAGGGCGGCGTATTTGATAGCCGTATATATGGATTCTTTTACCCGGTCGTATTTATGGGCCCCGTAGTTATAGCCGGCGATGGGCAGGAATCCCTGGGTAACCCCGAAGACGGGGAACAGGGCAAACATCAGCATTCGCCCGATAATGGCATATACAGCTACCATGGACTCCCCTCCCAGCTCAAAAAGGATGTTGTTCATCAGGAGGTAGGTAATCGAGGTTACGGCCTGGCGGGAAAGGGTGACAAAGCCGAGGCCCCCGATTTCACGGAGCAGGTTGCGGCTCAGGCCGAAATGGTGCCAGTTGATCTTTAGTTCGGAATTCCGGGAGAGGAAGAACCAGAGGATATACCCGAAGCAGAGTAAATACCCTCCCGTTGTGGCCCAGGCCGCCCCCTGCATGCCCCAGTCGAATACATAGATAAACAGGTAATCCATCACCAGGTTTCCGACCGAGGGGATGATCATGGCGATCATCGCAAAACGGGGCTTGCCCTCGGCCCGGATAACGGTATTTCCCATCATGCACAGCGCCAGGAAGGGCACCCCGTAGAGCACGATGGTGTAATAGATTTTTGCCGGGTCGAAAATAGTCCCCTTCCCCCCGAAAGCTGGGATCAGGGTGTCCACAAAATACAGGCCGAGCCCCACCATGGAGCATGTCACCAGAAGGGTCAGGGTGATCTGGTTGCCGAAAGTCTTCCGGGCTTTCTCCCGGTTGTTTGCCCCGAGGGCCCTGGAAATAATACTGCTCCCCCCAATCCCGATAGCCATCCCGAGGGCCGCGATAAAAAACGAAACCGGGAGGACGACATTGATGGCCGCAATGGCTATGGGACCGATCCAGTTCCCCACGAAAATCGTATCCACCAAAATGTTCAGGCTCATCACCAGGATCCCTATGGAGGCCGGGACTGCCTGCTGGATGAGCAATGACCCGATGGGTTTTGTTCCAAGGTCTTCTGAAGATACGCCTGACATGGGTTAGAGAGGGTGTTTGAGCATTTCCGGGTTCCCCGCTTTCTTACTTAATTGATGAATGGATGGACAGAAAGGTGTCGTTTCATCTAATATCCTGCCGCCTGTCCGTCCTTTCGGCTTTCAGAGGCCCCGTGGTAGACTCCTTCTCCGGCGTCCCAGAGGATGGCCTGGTATCCCCCGTATACGCCCCTGGCGTAGCGCACCTGGTGGCCCCGGTCCATAAGGCCGCGAATGGTGCTGTACGGGATTCCCGACTCAATACGCACTGCCCCGCTGCCAGGTGCGTCCCCGGTCGGGGACGAACCCCCGGTATGGTCCCAGCGGGGGGCATCCCCGGCTTCCTGGAGGTTCATGCCAAAGTCGATCAGGTTCATTACGATCTGGGTGTGGCCCTGGGGTTGGAAATCCCCTCCCATAACCCCAAAGCTCACCCAGGGTTTCCCATCCTTTGTGATAAACGCCGGGATAATGGTGTGAAAGGGCCGCTTTCCGGGCGCGTAGGTATTGGCCTGCCCTTCTTCCAGATTGAAAAGCTCCCCCCGGTTCTGAAGCATAAACCCAAGGCCCGGAGGCACCATCCCGGAGCCCATCCCCCGATAGTTGCTCTGGATCAGGGAGATCATAGTTCCATACTGGTCCGCCACCGTCATGTAGATCGTTTCCCCGGCACTAATTTCCCCTGCCGTGTAAATTCCCGCCATCTCGCCGATTTGCGATCTCCTATCATCGGCATAGGCATCCGAAAGGAGTGCCTCCACAGGGGTTATTACAAAATCGGGATCTGCATAATACCTCGCCCGGTCCTCAAAGGCCAGTTTTTTGGCTTCTGTAAAGAGGTGGAGGTGTTCGGCACTTCCGAATTCAATCCCGGAAAAATCGTAGCCTTCCAGGATCTGGAGCATTTGCAGCGCCGCAATTCCCTGGCCGTTCGGCGGCAATTCCCATATGTCGTATCCCCTGTAATTTACAGAGACCGGGGTTACCCATTCGGAAGTGTGGGCATTCAGGTCGGCCTCGGAGAGAAACCCCCCCTGGGATTGAATGAACCCTGCAATGGTTTTGGCGATGTCCCCCTTGTAGAAAGCGTCCCGCCCCCCCCGGGCGATTTTCCGATAGGTTTTGGCCAGGAGCGGATTTTTGTAAACGGAGCCTTCTTTGGGAATGCGACCCCCGTTCTGATCCATGTAGGTTTCTTTGATATTCGGGAAACCCCGGTCCATAAAGAAGGGGATGGTGCGGTTCATGTACCAGGCGACCAACTGGGTGAGCGGGAACCCTTCTTCGGCATACCGGATGGATGGGGCAAGGAGGTCTTCCATCGGGAGTTTCCCGAATTTTGAATGGAGTTCAAACCAGCCGTCCACGGCCCCGGGCACACTCACAGGCAGGGGCCCCCAGGAGGGTATTTCCTTATGACCCTTTGACCTGAAATCGGACAGTGTCAGGCTTTTGGGGGACCGGCCGCTCGCATTGAGGCCGTGCAATTTTTTGGAGTTTGCATCCCATACGATGGCAAAAAGGTCACCGCCGATGCCGCTACCCGTGGGTTCCATAAGCCCCAGGGCGGCGTTGGCGGCAATGGCGGCATCAATGGCCGTACCGCCCTTTTTCAGAATGTCGAGGCCTATTTGGGTAGCCAATGGATGGCTGGTGGCCACCATTCAGTTTTGCCCGAGGACTTCGGAACGGGTGGCAAAAAGGGCTCCCGAGATACGGTCCTGGGAAACGGCCGAGAGGATGCCGGCTGCGAGAAACAAAATCGTTACATAAGGCTTCATAACTGTCTGGATTTTGTATGTCTGATATTGAAATAGTACGCGTTTAACAAACCGCGGGAATAACGGAAACGCCACGGTGAGAGCCCGGCCGCTAAAACTGTCTTGCAGCAATCCACCGAAACCCTGTAAATCTTTCCCCACAACACCGTGGGTTAGACGGGAAGCGCATCAGTTTCGGCCCACTGATCGATCCACCGGCCCATAAGGGCGACCCAGTCATCCCGGTCATTGAGGCAGGGGATGTGAATATATTCCGTGCCGCCGGCTTCGAGGAATTCCTCTTTGCCCTCCATCGCAATTTCTTCCAGGGTCTCCAAACAGTCACTGACAAAGGCCGGCGTAATCACAGCCAGGCGCGACTTCCCCTCTTCGGCAAGGCGCTTGAATTCGTAATCCGTATAGGGTTTTAACCAGGGATCCCCGGCCAAACGGCTCTGGA
Source organism: uncultured Robiginitalea sp. (assembly GCA_964624565.1). GTDB lineage: Bacteria > Bacteroidota > Bacteroidia > Flavobacteriales > Flavobacteriaceae > Robiginitalea. The sequence continues at coordinate 2,476 of CAZUZE010000111.1, read as the reverse complement.
ATGAGGTGCTGACCTTGTCCGGCGAAAGCCCCAGGGCTTTGGTAATCAGGGAGGTGGTGTCGTAGCACTGGTGCCTGTAGCAACTGTGGTGCGCCACCGAGTTTGTCGTACAGCAGGCCCCGTCAATCTTGCAGTGGAACCGGGTAGGGTCCGATTTACGGATATGCCTTTCGGGGATTCCGTGGTACGAAAACAGGATATGGTCGTATTCGAAATCTTTCAAATGGTCCTGTATCGAGTCGGCAAGGACTTTGATGTACCCGGGGTTTTTATAAAACGCAGGCAGGGTGGTAATCTGTACCTGCGGGAACTTTTCTGACCTGACCTCAAGGGCTTTCACCACGACCGTTTCGTAGGAGCTCATGGCGTAATGTGGATAAAGGGGCACCAGAAGCACCTCGTCCACCCCCTGCCCTGTCAGTTCTTTGAGGCCCTCCTCTATGGAACCCGAGCCGTATCGCATCCCAAGGGCGATGGGCAGGCGGGTCTGTGACCTCACTTTTTCCAAAAACCGCTCTGAAATTACAATGAGGGGGGACCCCGAATCCCACCAGATTTTTTGGTAGGCCGCCGCTGATTTTTTCGGCCTGGTCTGCAGGATGATGCCCCTGACTAAAATCGTCCTAAGCCATTTGGGAGCATCGATCACCCGCTCATCCATCAGAAATTCATCCAGATAGGGTTTGACGTCTTTTGGGGTCGGACTGTCCGGCGACCCGAGGTTTACCAGTAATACACCTTTCATGAAAATGACGTTCTTTTAGGGTTGGGCTGTTTAAGGCCTCACAAAAATACGGTTTCATGCCCAACAATCCGATATAGGAAGGCGGTCTTTGTGCTATCGGGCGATAGGGGTTTCTGATACTTCGCCAGGCCGCGGCCCCTTGGGATGCCCGATAAATTGTTTACCTTCATGAGTAAAACCGGGAAATGGATCAGTTGTTTTCGAAGGGAGACCACCAGGATCTCATCAACACCATCCTGACGCTCTTGTTACTGGCCGGCATTTACGCCGGGGTCGGGGCGATCCTGCGGCATTATGGAAAGAACCCGCGGTACCTGATGCCTGCCGGGACGGTCCGCAAAGTGGCGTGGCCCCTTTTTTTCATACTTTTTTCGCTGCTCATCCGATTGCACGCCCTGCAAGCGCTGCTCAGTCTGGAAGGCTATTCCCGGGCAATCAATAAAACCAGTACACTCCTGTTTATTTTTGGGTTTACCTGGCTGATCATTCAGGTCCTCAATGTGGTCAAGCTATTCCTCGTCTCCCGTTACGACATGGATGAATCAAATAACCTGAAGGCCCGCAAGGTGTACACCCAGTTTACGATCCTGGAGCGCATCGCTATTTTCCTGGTGGTGCTCCTGGGGATAGGGGCGAGCCTGATGACTTTTGACAGTATCCGCCAGATTGGGGTAAGCCTTTTTGCCTCGGCGGGGGTGGCGGGAATCATTATCGGGTTCTCCGCCCAGAAACTGATAGCCACGGTGATTGCCGGGGTACAGATCGCCCTTTCCCAGCCCATACGGATCGATGATGTGGTGATCGTAGAGGGGGAATGGGGCCGCATTGAAGAAATCACCCTTACCTTTGTGGTAGTGCGCATCTGGGACAAGCGGTGCCTGATACTCCCTACCACCTACTTTATTGAAAACCCTTTTCAGAACTGGACGCGCTCGACCACGGACCTTTTGGGGACCGTATTCCTCTATACGGATTACAGGGTGCCGTTTGACGCGCTCAGGGAGGAGCTTCAGCGCATTGTCCGGGCCGCAGACCAGTGGAACGGGGAGGTGGCCAACATACAGGTGACCGGTTCCCAGGCCGATTACGTGGAGATCCGGGCCACGGTCAGTGCAGATGACGCCGGCAGGGCCTGGGAACTTCGTGTCCTGGTTCGGGAAAAGCTCATTTCCTTCCTTCAGGAACACTATCCCGAAAGCATATCCCATACACGTGTGATGTTCAATCGGATTGGCAAGGATGCCGGGGACGAAAGCGGATAGTATTGGAATGTATATGGACATTGGCAGATCATTTGGAAAACGCATTGGGTGGGAGTGGCCGCTGGCCCTGATTTTGTCCCTGGCCTCCACGGGAATTGCCAGTTCCCAGATGGCGGATGCCGTTTACACCCCGGAAGACCGCAGCACCTTCGACCGGTTGATTCAGGGGGTCCGCCCGGGGGAAGCGGAGGGATTTGGGTCGCTGCTCACCTCCACGGGATCGCAAATGCTGGAAACGCCCTATGAGGCGGGGACGCTGGAGGGCCAGGGCCCCGAGGCCCTGGTGGTCAACCTCAGGGGACTTGACTGCACCACGTTTGTCGAAAATACCCTGGTCATCGGGGGAATGGTACAGAACGGGCAGGGGGACTGGGACACCTACCTCGAGGACCTCGAGCGACTTAGGTATCGGGACGGCGTGCGGGATGGATATGCATCAAGGCTGCATTATTTTACGGAATGGATCCGC
>CAZUZE010000110.1:3686-7084 GCA_964624565.1 uncultured Robiginitalea sp. | reverse complement strand
ATCCTCGAGCATTACCCGGTAAAGAGCATCAGGGACATCGACAGGCCCTGGGCCAAAAAATGGATACTTATAGGTGACTCCCGGTACTCCCTTGGGGATATTGAGCATAAAATCCTCCGGAAAATGGGGGATCCGAGAATCCACTTCGCCATTGTCTGCGCCTCCGTTTCCTGCCCCCGGCTCCGGGCCCGCGCTTTTACCGAAGCTGAGGTGGATACCCAGCTGCAGGAGGCTGCCCGCAGCTTTGTAAACGATCCGCAGCGAAACCGTTTCCGGGCAGGAGAAGCAGAAGTCTCCAAAATATTCCAATGGTTCCGGAAGGATTTCGTATCCCCGGGGACCTCCCTGATTGACTACCTGAATACGTTTCTGGATGAGCCCCTGGCGGCAGGCACCCCGGTCCAGTATTTGCCCTATGACTGGGCCCTTAACGAATGAGGCCCGTGTGTGAGCTCAGCATCATCATCCCGACACTGAACGAAGCCCCCAGGCTGCAGGCCCTGCTCCCTTACCTCACCTCCCATGCCGGGGCAGGGACCCCTCCCGAGATCATCGTGGCAGACGGGGGGAGTACCGATGGGACCAGGGAAATCGCCCGGGCCCTGGGGGCGGTAGTAGTAACAGCCCCCCGGGGAAGGGCCTCGCAAATGAACGCAGGCGCAGAGCGCGCCAGGGGCGGCATCCTGTATTTCCTGCATGCCGATACCGTCCCGCCCCGGGATTTTCAATCACTGATTACAAAAACCATGGCCGAACGGGCAACAGCGGGCTGCTTCCGGCTGCGTTTTGAACCCTCAGACCGCTTTCTCGACGCCTTTGCCTGGTGTACCCGCTTCAATTTCCGGATCTGCAGGGGTGGGGACCAGTCCCTTTTCCTGCCGCGCACCTGGTTTGAGGCACTCGGAGGCTTTGATGAGCGCTACCGGATCTACGAGGACAATGAGTTTATCGGAAGGCTCTACAGGCGGTATCCCTTTACCGTGCTGCCCTGGGAGGTGACCACCTCCTCGAGGCGCTACCGGCAGCGGGGTGCCTATGCGCTGCAATTCCACTATGCCGTGGTGCATCTGAAGAAGTTTTTCGGGGCCAGCCCTGAATCCCTCTACCAGTATTACAAAACGCATGTCCTCCGGGGTGGGGAACCTCCCGCTAGTGCTTCAGGTAGTAATCGCGTATGACGGCTTCCGCCGGCTTGTTCTGTGGGGTAAACCGGTTGTCCTCCGGCCCGCCAGCCTGGGCGTGGTGAACGAACCACTTCCAGACAAACCCCCCGGCGAACCAATCCTCCGGCCAGAATTCCTCAAAAATAGCTTGCTTGGCATGGGCCTGGGCCTCCAGGTTCACCCCCTCCTCGCTGCGGTCGACCAGCCAGGGTTTTTTGGCGGTAAAGTCCATGCTCCGGTATCCGAATTCCGTAAATAATACAGGACGACCCACCTTCTGCTGCACGTTGCGGATCTCCGACTTCCATCGGCCCCAGCCCGCCCGCAATTCGGAAACTCCCGGGCTTCGGGCCTCGGATAGCGGGAAATACGCATCGATCCCGATAAGGTCCAGGTCCTGCCAAAAGGAAATCCGGTCGTATTCGTCCCAGTTGGCCGCGTAGGTGAGCTGTCCGGAATACCGCTCCCGCACGCTTCGGATCAGCCATTTCCAGTAGGCCGGCCTGTTTTTCACGAAGGCCCCGAGCTCTGTCCCGATACAGAACAGGCGGACCCCGGTCTCTTCCGCGAGCTGCGCATAGGTCAGGATAAAATCCGCGTACTGCCATTCGAGGCGCTTCCAGTCGGCTTCGGTTTGCATCTCCAGATCCCCGGTGAATAACCCGCGCCAAATCCAAAGCTGGGGCTTCAGCATCACCCGGATCCCGTTTTCATGCAACAACTCGATATACTGCCGCGCCCCCTGCCGGGTCTCCCCGAACCACTGCCGGTCCGTATCGAAAATGATTTCGGGGCTTTCCTTTTCCCGTATAAAACCAAAGGGCATGACGGCGGCATACCCGGCGTGCACGGCGCGGAGTGCCTCCACGTGTTCGGGGGAGGCGGGCTCGCGTGAGGCGACAAAACTCACCCCGTTGATCTTTTCCTCTGCAGGCCCGGTGCAACTGCAACACCATAGCATGAAAAGGAGGCCGGCTTTCTTCATATCCTGGGTCTGAGGTGATTTAAAGGTACATATTAATCAGGTTCATACGGGTTTTGATCCCGTGAACTGTTAAGTTTGTAACTTCAGTCCGACAGAAGTATAAAAAGGTTTCGAACGCTCATGCACATCGCCATTATCGGGAATGGGATTTCAGGAATTACGGCTGCCCGGCATATCCGAAAAGGCTCTGATCACCGGATAACGGTCATCTCTTCCGAAAGCGATTATTTCTTTTCCCGAACCGCCCTGATGTACATCTATATGGGGCATATGAAGTTCGAACACACCAAACCCTACGAGGATTCCTTCTGGAAAAAGAACCGTATTGATCTCCTGCGGGCCAAAGTCACTTCGGTAGACCCGGCAACAAAAACCCTTGCCCTGGAATCCGGGGCGTCACTTCCGTATGATAAACTCATTATCGCCTCGGGGTCGCGGCCAAACCGCTTTGGCTGGCCCGGAGAAGACCTCAAAGGGGTACAGGGGCTCTATTCGCTACAGGACCTGGAAACCCTTGAGATGCATGCCCCGAACCGGCAGCAATGCCGGCGGGCCGTGATCGTCGGGGGCGGGCTTATTGGGATTGAACTGGCCGAGATGCTTCGCAGCCGGGACATCCCGGTGACCTTCCTGGTACGTGAAGCGAGTTTCTGGAACACGGTGCTCCCGGAAGGGGAATCGGAAATGGTCAATACCCATATCCGGGAACACCATGTGGACCTGAGGCTGGGTACCAACCTTGCCGAAATCCTGCCGGACGCTGCCGGGTCCGTGAAAGCAGTTGTCACGGACCAGGGAGAGGAGATCGGGTGTGACTTTGTCGGGCTCACGGCCGGGGTAAGCCCCAACATCGGCTTTCTCTCGGGTTCGGGCATCGAAACAGACAAAGGCGTGCTGGTGGACCCGTACTTGAGGACGAACTTCCCGGATGTCTTTGCCATCGGGGATTGCGCCCAGCAGCGCACGCCTTTCGGAAAACGCCGGGCCGTGGAGGCGGTGTGGTATACGGGGCGGATGATGGGGGAAGCCGTCGCCCGCACCCTCTGCGGGGAGCCCGTGGAATACCGGCCCGGGCACTGGTTCAATTCTGCCAAGTTCTTCGATATCGAGTACCAAACCTACGGCTGGGTCTCGGGGGCCCGGGGGAGGGATGCCGACGAACTTCAGTTCCATTGGAAGCATCCGGAGAAGCACCTTTGCCTGACCCTGGCCTATAGCGGAAATTCAGGAGCGCTCCTTGGGATCAACAC
>CAZUZE010000110.1:0-3676 GCA_964624565.1 uncultured Robiginitalea sp. | reverse complement strand
ATGCGCATGCGCCACGAGGTCATCGATCAATGGCTCACCCGGGGACTTCCCGTGGACCAGGTGGTAACCCGCCTGGCGGAAGCGAACTTCGACCCGGAAGGGTACCGGCGGTACGAGCCCTCCATCCAACAGGCCTTTTTTGCCAAAACGAAACAACCCTTATGACTACCCTCGAATCCATGTCGCTGGCCGGAGGCCCTCCCAAAAGCCTGAAAACCCCACAGAAGCTGGCTGTCCTGCTGGGACTGTCGAGTTTTTTTATCCTCCTGCTCGCCGCCTTTGGCATCGATTTCCCGAATAAGGGGTTTTGGCTGGCGGCCTCCCTGGGCGGGATTCTGACTGGGGTCGTTGGGTTCACCTGGGCGGCCTATGCTGGGGAACCGGCCGGGATCAAAAACCACGGGGTGTGGTTCAAATCGATATCGGGGCGCGGGCTTTGGGCATGGGCCCTTGGCATTGTCCTTACCGGGTTCTATATCGTGCTGTACTTCTACCCGGAGTACCTCGGCCTGGTCAGGGAGGGGGAAAACCGCGGGCTGATTGCCCTCTTTGACCCCTTAAGCCGCTCCCTGAGCGGGAACCCGGCAAGCCAGTGGTTTGTGTACGGGACCCTGTACACCCTTGCCATCCTGGCATTCGGGATCAAATTCCTCTGGAAGTACCGGCACAACCGGTACCAGCGGCTGAGGACCCTGAGTGTGATGTTCTTCCAGACCGCCTTTGCCTTTATCATCCCTGAAATCATGGCGCGGCTAAACGGGGACCTGCCGTATTACGACCTGAAGAACATCTGGCCCCTGAATTACTACAATTTTGAGCGCTACAGGGTCAATGCCTTCCTCGACGCCGGGAACATCGGCCTGGCGATGCTGATTTTCGGGATCCTGTCCATCCTGGTCATCACGCCCCTGCTTACCTATTTTTACGGGAAGCGGTGGTATTGCTCCTGGGTGTGCGGGTGCGGGGGCCTGGCCGAGACTGCCGGGGACCCCTTCCGGCACCTGAGCGACAAGAGTACTTTTGCCTGGCGCGTGGAACGCTGGGTGGTGCACAGCGTACTGGTCTTCGTCGTGCTGATGACCACGGCCGTGGTATACTCCTACCTGGGCCCGGACAATAGCCGGTACTGGCTGAGCAAATCCCAGTTCCTCATTGGGGTAGCCGCCCTGCTGACCGGTGTCTTCGCATGGGTGCTGGCCTACAGGCGGAAGGCCCTGAAAAAAGATGCCCTGTACGGGGCGACCGGGTACCTCCTCATAATCCTGGGCCTGCTCGCCATCCACTTTTTCAGCGATTCCAAACACCTCTTTATCTTCTCCCCGGAGGGGCTCCGCAAGACCTACAGTTTCCTGATCGGCAGCATTTTTTCCGGGGTCATCGGGACGGGGTTTTACCCCATATTTGGCAACCGGGTCTGGTGCCGGTTCGGATGCCCGATGGCGGCCATCCTCGGGCTGCAGCAACGCCTCTTCTCCCGTTTCAGGATTACCACCAATGGGGGGCAGTGCATCTCCTGTGGCAATTGCTCTGCCTATTGCGAAATGGGGATCGACGTGCGGGCCTACGCACAGAAAGGGGCGAATATTGTACGGGCGAGCTGTGTCGGGTGCGGCATTTGTTCTGCCGTTTGCCCGCGGGGCGTGCTGAAACTCGAAAACGGCCCGCTTCAGGGGCGGATCAACCCCAGGGAGGTCCTCCTGGGCAATGATGTCAACCTAATGGAACTCGCCAACCAAAACCGGGCCTCCAAAGCCTGAACCCGGAATTTTTCAACCTTTTTACACCCCATGCAGCAGATTGCCCTTATTATTCCCGCCTTCAATGAAGAAAATTCCATCGGCAGCGTCCTGGCGGAAATCCCTGAGTCGGTGGCAGAAATCGTGGTGGTGGACAACAATTCCACGGACCGGACGGGGGAGGTGGCCCGTGAGGCAGGGGCGACGGTCCTTCGGGAAAACAGGAAAGGATACGGGTATGCCTGCCTGAAAGGCATTGAATATCTGAGTAAAAGATCCAGGAGACCCGATATTATCGTATTTATGGATGGCGACTATTCCGATTACCCCGAGGAGCTGCCCAAAGTGGTTGCCCCCATCCTGGAACAGGGGATGGACCTGGTGATCGGGGCGCGGGTAAAGTCGCTCCGGGAAGAGGGCTCGATGACACCCCAGCAGGTATTTGGCAATGCCCTTGCCACGTACCTTATGAAAGTGCTCTTCGGGGCCCGGTTTACCGATCTCGGGCCGTTCCGGGCCATCAGGTGGGACGCCCTTGAATCGCTGGGGATGGAGGACAAAACCTACGGGTGGACGGTGGAGATGCAGCTCAAGGCGCTGAAGAAGAAACTGGCCTATACGGAAGTGCCCGTTCGGTACCGAAAAAGAATCGGGGTCTCCAAGGTCTCCGGCACCGTAAAAGGTAGTATATTTGCCGGCGTAAAAATTTTAGGCTGGATTTTTAAATATAGTTTTAAATAGATCATGGGAATAACCATAGCATACATCATTATCGGGATTTACACCCTTTCGCTGCTGCTGATCTTTATGTACAGCCTCGCCCAGCTGAACCTGCTGGTCAACTACCTCGGACAGAGGCGGAACCAGAAGGAGGCGCCAAAATTCAACCTGATGGATCCCAGGGAGATCCCCTACGTCACCGTGCAACTCCCGATCTACAACGAACAATATGTCATTGACAGGCTGCTGGAGAATATCGCCCAGCTGGAATACCCGAAAAGCAAGCTGGAAATCCAGGTGCTCGACGATTCGACCGATGACTCCCTCGGACAGACAGCCGAAAAGATCAGGGCCCTCAGGGAAGCGGGCCTGGACATCCACCACATCCACAGGACCAACCGGGAAGGTTTCAAGGCCGGGGCCCTGAAAGAAGGGCTCAAAGTGGCCAAGGGAGAGTTCATCGCGATTTTCGATGCCGATTTCCTGCCCGACCCCGAATGGCTGAAAAAGACCGTACCGTATTTCAAGGACTCCGAAATCGGCGTGGTACAAACCCGCTGGGGCCATATCAACCGGGACTATTCCACCCTTACCCGCATACAGGCCTTTGCCCTGGATGCCCATTTTACCCTGGAACAGGTCGGCAGGAATGCCAAAGGGCATTTCATAAACTTCAACGGTACTGCCGGGATCTGGAGGAAAGAGTGTATCCTCGACGCCGGGAACTGGGAAGGTGACACCCTTACCGAAGACCTGGACCTGAGCTACCGGGCCCAGCTAAAGAACTGGAAATTCAAATACCTGGAGGACGTTGAAACCCCGGCAGAACTCCCCGTGGTGATCAGCGCGGCCCGGTCGCAGCAATTCCGCTGGAACAAGGGCGGTGCCGAGAACTTCCGAAAGACGGTTTCCAGCGTCCTGCGCGCGAAAAACATCCCTTTTAAGACCAAGTTCCACGGGGTCATGCACCTGCTGAACAGCTCCATGTTCCTGTTCGTATTCCTGGTGGCGATCCTGAGCATCCCCATGCTGTATATCAAAAATACATTCGGGCACCTCGCCCTGGTCTTTGAGCTTACCAGCTTTTTTATCGTCAGCACCATCATCCTTTTCATATGTTACTGGTTCACCTATAAGAGCATTCAGGGCAGCGGGCTGGACAATTTTATAGCCTACATAAAACTGTTTTTTACCTTTTTTTCAGTGGCCCTGGGCTTTTC
>CAZUZE010000109.1:0-7197 GCA_964624565.1 uncultured Robiginitalea sp. | reverse complement strand
TCCAGCCCGGAAAGCCGAGGTCCTGTACAAGGACAACCATAAAAATGCCCAGGGCGGCCGGAAACATCTGGTTTGCCAGCATCCCGATCCCGAAGGCTACCTTGTGCCCGAAAGGGACCTTGGTTGCAGTTGCACTTGTTGCGTCTGTCATAATTGCGTTGGTTGGTTCGTCGATTTAGCGAATAACTATGGTTTGCAGTGCCCGGCCGCTTATGGTGATCGCTTTGGAGCGCTCACCCAGCGCCAGGGTAAAGCTGCGGGCTGATTCTTCCTGGTTCAGGACGATGGCCACCACAGACCCGTCGGGGTTCCTGGCAGCTGTGAACATAAGGGCATCATCCGGCATGTCAAACCCGATGCGCACCGCGCCCGGGCGTATGAACCGGCTGAAATGCGCCATGGTGTGGTACAGGGGGGTGAAATAAACCTCATCCTGGTCCGGATCGACGATGACCGGGGCCACGCACCAGTTTTCAAACCAGTTGGGGCCTCCCTGCCTGTCGAGGACCATGTTCCAGTCGATCCATCCATCCACCCAGTTGTTCAGGCATCCGATGATGTCCCGGGCATATCTGTAGACCGGCACGTATTTCGGGTGCAGGTACTTGTCGCTTTCCGGCGCCCAGTCCCATCCCCAGTCGGTGGCCTCTTTGGACCAGTACCAGGCATCGTCCTGCCATTTGGGTACTTCGGCGTCCACACAGGCCTCGGATTGGATCAGGTGCTTCCCCGGGGCTGCCGCATGTGCAAACTGCAGGTTGTCGGGGAACCAGTCATAGGTGCTTGCATACCAGTGCACGGCGGTGCCGTCAAAATACTTCGCGGCCTCCGGGTCCTCAAACATGGCGCGGACCCAGTCCTTCAGTTCCTCCCCCCGGTTCTGGTCATACCCCAGGATTTTGACCGAATGCCCGCCGGCTTCCAGGGTCGGGCCCAGATGGCCCTTTACGAAAGCAGTCATTTCTTCGGGCGTAAAGTGCATGCTCTCCCAGTTGTTGTCGTTCCCCAGCGGTTCGTTCTCGACCGTAAACCCCCAGATATCGATCCCTTCGGCCTTATAGGCCTCGAGGTAGCGCGCAAAGAACAGGGCCCATGTATCGTAGTATTCCGGGAGGAGCCTGCCCCCTCTCCAGTCGTTGTTGTCTTTCATCCACGGAGGGGCCGTCCAGGGCGATGCCAGGATTTTGAAGCCGTCTTCCGAAACCTGCATGGCCTCTTTGATCATGGGGATGATGTCGTCCCGGTCCTCCTCGATGGAAAAATGCTCGAGTTCCACATCCCCGGCCACCGGGGCATAGGAGTAGTTGCCGAGGGAGAAATCACAGGAATTCATATGGGTGCGGGTCAGGGAATACCGAGCCCCGTCACTGCCGAAATACGCCCCGATGATTTTTTTGCGGTTCTCAGGACTGAGCCTGTTGAGCAGGGAGGCGGAGGCTTCCGTAAAAGACCCGCCGAAGCCTGTAATCGTCTGGAACTCCTGCGCTGGCTGGAGGCGGATCCGGAGGGGCGCGTCTGCGGGCTTAAAATCGGTGACCCGGGTTAGTTTAAGGCCCGCCGCAGAGGTTTCAAACACTTCGGCCTCCAGGGCTTCTTCCCCCTTGCAGGAAAAAAGGATGACAGCTGCTACCAATAGGATGTGCGTTTTGTTACAAAAATTCATGTTCTGATTTTATTCAAGTTTTCCGTGTCCCGGTTACCGCACCACGGCCTGCTCTCCCTGTGCAGGAGGTGCGAGCACCTGCTGCATCAATGCCTCCCTGTCCCCCCCAAAGGTCTTGGTGATCGGATTGCCATTGCGCGTCAGCCCCTTGAAGGTCCCGGCATCCACCAGGTCCCATAAGGGGTACTTGGCCCGCCCGTCGATGGTGAACAAACCGAAATGGTTTTCCGACCCGTTCTTGTTGTGGGCATCTTTCCACCGCTCGTTGAAGGCCTCGAAATAAAAGCAGGAGATGCCCGCCTCGTTGGTCCACTCGCGTATATGGGAATAGTACAGTCCCTGTTTGTACTCATCGGTCGCCCTGGAGCCCTCTGGTCCATAGTGCCCGTTTGAGGTGCTCGCCCACCCGGTTTCCCCTATATGGATAGGCTTTGACACCCAGAGGCTTTTGACGTATTCCGATACGGCATTGTATTGCGCCCTGGCAAAATCCCTGGCGCGTGCCATGGCGGCCCCGGTCTTTTCAAGATCCGAAAGGGACTCCTCCTCCTGGGGGACCACCCAGAATTCGGGGTTGTAATGCGAATTGTGGTAGGGATAAGTGTGCATTGAAATAAAATCCACGGCCCTGACCAGCGCCGCCAGGTCTTCGGTATGGTATTCCGGATCCCCGCCGCCCCAGGAAGCAAAGTCATCGGAGCTGGTTATCCAAAGATCCTTGGGCAACTTCCCGTCCGCCTTGAGTTGCTGCAGGTGGTTCACCCATTTCAGGATCACCCCGGGCTGAACAAAATAACTGGTCGCCCATTTCACCATGGCTTCGTTGCCCACAGCCAGTACCTTGACAATGTCGGGATACTGACTGGCCAGGGCTGCTGCCCGTGCGATTTCCGCCTCATTTTGCTCGCTTTCCACCTCGTGGTCCGGCTCCTGGTCTGTCCAGGCATTCTTGCAGTCGATCCAGGCCCCGAGCATCACGTACATTTCAAAACCGGGGTCCTCCTCTTTTAGTTGCCGGATGGCCGCCAGGATATTTGAGGCGTGCGGATAGTGCACGTTGTAGGTTCGCAGGAACCGGATGCCCATGGCATGCAGGATCTTCATATCCTCTTTGATCTCCCCTAAGGTGGGCTGTTGCCTTACATCCCGGGCAGTGCCCCTGTAACCGCCATAGGAAATGGCCAAATACTCAGGGTTGCCTAAAATATCCTTTGCTGTCACTTCGCTATGAGTTTGTTTGTTTTCAGCTTGTTCGACCTTCTGATCCCCGCACCCGTAACATCCGAAAAGGAACAGGGAGAGGATACTCGCTTTTACCGATTTGTTCATCAAAATAGTCTTTTTAGATGGCATAAGGGTCCAGGGCCCGTTTATATTCCAAATCAGCGTTCCTCCCCGGAGGAAGCATACTGCAACCCGAACCCATAGGGAAACAGGGGCTCCAAGCCCGGTTCCCAGAAATTTGGCCCGTATTTCCCGTTTAAATCGTCCTGGGATCGCGGCCACGAATGCGGGAGCTTTCCCTTAAAATCATACTCGCCGAAAAGGACCTGTGCAATCCCGTCACCTTCAGATCCGGGCAACCAGGCGGCGATGAAGGCATCGGATTTTTCGATCTCGTCAGCGACCAGCAAAGGCCTGCCGGATATGAGGACTACCACTACCTTAACACCCTGTTTCTTATACGAGTCAATCGCATTTCGGTGTTCTGCGGACAATGCGAGCTCCAGGGTGTTTGACTCATGCCCGATGTCTCCGAAAAATTCGGCGTACGGCGGCTCCCCCACGACGATAATGGCCACATCGGCATCCGGGTGCCTCCCCGTCCCTTCCGGATCGTGTACGACTTCCCCTTCGGCTTTTTCTAAAATGCCCTCGAGGAGGGTTGTGGCCCCTGCGTAATTCCGGTCGGTCCCCTGCCAGTCAATGGTCCAGCCCCCGGATTGCAGGCCTGCATTGTTCGCATGGGATCCCGCCACCACAATTTTAGCTGCCCCGGGGTCCAGGGGCAGCAGGTTGTTTTCATTCTTCAGCAGGACCATGGATTCCCGCACCGCCTGGCGGGCCACTTCCCGGTGCTGGGCGGACCCGATCCTCCCCGTGATCGCGCCATCGGGATACGGGTGCTCAAAGAGGCCCAGCCGGAACTTCTGTCTCAAAATCCGCCTGACCGCATCGTCGATGCGGTCCCGGGAGACATTCCCATTTTCCACCGACTCCCTGAGGTCCTGCTGGAACAGTTCGAGGTCCCCGTCCACGGCCATGACCATATCGATACCCGCATTGATAATGGCGGCCCCCCCGAACCTGGAATAGGCCTTCCAGTCCGAGACCACGATCCCGTCAAATCCCAGCTCCCCTTTCAGCGTTTCGGTGATAAGTTCCCGGTGTGCATGCATGGGCTGGCCGTCAAAAGTGTTGAAGGAAGCCATGATGGCCCCAACCCCGCTTTCCACCGCCCTGCGGTACGGGGGCAAGAGGCGCTCCCTGATTTGGGCGGTACTCAGGGTGGTTTCACCCCCCTCTACGCCGTAGTCAGTAGCCCCGTCCCCTATGAAATGCTTGGCCGTAGCCATCACGGTATGCGGGTCTGACAATTTCCCCTGGTGCCCCCGGACCGAGGCCGCAGCAAGGGTCTCCGTGACCTCTGTGCTCTCAGAAAAAGCCTCGTATACCCTCCCCCATTTCTCGTTAAAAGGAATGGCGATACAGGGTGAAAATACCCAGTTGAAGCCCGTTGCCTGGGCCTCCAGGGCCGTAATGGCCGCGGCCTTCTCCACCAAAGCGGCATTTCCCGAAGCCCCCAAGCCGATATTGTGGGGGAAAATCGTGGCGCCCTCGTAGGTGTTCTGCCCATGAACGGCATCCACCCCAAAAAGCAAGGGAATCCCATTGGGGGAAGCCATCGCCAGCTCTTGCAGGCTGCGAAAGCGGGCCTGCCATTCCCGGGCGTTTTTTCCGGGAAGCGGACCCTGGGTATGGATTACGGACCCGACATGCCCTGCTGCAATTTTCGACTCCGTCAGCGGATCAAAATGCAGTACCTGGGTCATTTGCCCGATTTTCTCTTCGAGGCTCAGACCGGAAAGGAGCGAATCAATTTTATGTTCTCTCTGGATTTCCTCAGTTCTTTCAGGATCCATTTTCGGGTTTTTACAGGACGTGACCAGCACGCCAATCACAATACAAATCGCGGGAACTTTTTTTGAAAAAGACCTCATCAGCTTTCCATATGGTAGCACCCGCAGGGCTGTCTTGACCCATTCGAATACACCGTTGCCTGCAAAACCCGCCCTCAGCCCCCTTTGCCAGGGCGGTGTTTGCGGGCCGCGTCCAGGCTCGGTAAACAGGAAAAAGGTCAGCTGAGTAATGTCTGCGCCAACCTTTTTCCATGAACATTGTCTGAACTTCGCCTTATTCAAGCCTTAAATCGTCCAGATAATAGGTTCCCCCGTTGGTGATCGGGCTGTCCGTCTGGTCGTTGTCGGGCTTGATCACCAGCTGGCTGTAGGCCGTAGGTGCCGCCGGCAGGTTCACAAAAGTGAACTCAACCTCCGTCCATTCATTGGCATTCGGGATGGTTACAAACACCGGAGCCGGGTTGCCGATACTTCCATCATTCGGGTTGGCCAGCAGTTCAAACCGGAACACCACATTGGCTTTTGTGGAATACACCTTTATCTTGAACGTATTCGTCGTAGTCAGGTCGAACGTATTCGGGAAGATATTCTGGATGCCGGCAAAGAAATCTGAACCGGTGGGCTTGTCCACCCTGAGCACAAAATCAGAGGTGTTGATACCCGTTTTGGACGGGTTGGCATCGAGCCCTGAGGTCAGGCCGGCCCCAAAGTTCAGGTCGGAGAGGAAAGTCTCGCAGCCTTCAAAATCAAGGGGCAGCGCCGTGGCGGCTACCTCCGTGCCCGTACATCCGCTGGTGGGGCCATCACCTTCATTGAGGAACAGGGAGACATTGTCTATGGCGACGGTCCCTATCTCAGCCCCCATATCAAAGAGCACCCGGCTGTTCGCACCTCCGAAATCCGCTGCGGTGAGCTCCAGGGTAAACCGCTGGGAGCTTGTGGTCAGGTTTACCGGTTGAACCGTATTGGTAAACGGCGCCTCATTAAGGCCTATCCCAGCGAGCATGGTACGCGCCCGGTCCGAAGAGGCGTCAAAAGAAAGCGTGTAGCTGGCGCCCTGCGTAATGGCAACCACCTGGCTGAGGTTGACATCAAAAGGGTTTCCGGCTGCCGTCACATTGACCAGGTTAAAGCTATTGCCCCCCTCGGTGACCACATTGAGGCCGCTTCCGATCCAGGACGCAGGACCGTTTTCAAAGTCCCCGTTGTTAAGCAGGCCGCCGTCGAAATCGCCTCCGTCATCCCCCGCAGAAAGCGTCAGGTCGTCGAGATAATAGGTTCCCCCATTGGTAATCGGGCTGTCGGTCTGGTCGTTGTCCGGCTTGATGACCAGCTGGCTGTAGGCCGTGGGCGCGGCCGGCAGGTTCACAAAGCTGAATTCAACCTCCGTCCATTCATTGGCATTGGGTACGGTAGCAAATACAGGGGCAGGATTGCCGATGCTTCCGTCATTCGGGTTTGCCAGCAGTTCAAAGCGGAAGACCACATTGGCCTTGGTGGAATACACTTTTACCTTAAACACATTGGTCGTGGTAAGGTCAAAATTGCTTTCAAACGTATTCTGGATCCCCGCAAAGAAATCGGATCCCGTGGGTTTATCCACCCGGAGGACAAAATCAGAGGTATTGATCCCCGTTTTCGAAGGGTTGGCCGTTAGCTCTGAAGTGATACCCGCACCAAAATTATCGGAGGACGGGAAAGTTTCACAACCCTCAAAATCCAGGGGAAGGGACTTCGCGGCTATGGGCGTACCCGTGCAGCCCCCGGTACCCCCGTCCTCACGGGCGTACAGTGCGAAGTCATCGAAATAGTACGTCGCATCGCTGTTGGAGGTTATGTCAAAGAACAGGACGATCTTATCGTATTTGCCGCTCTCCGAGGCGGGGAAGTCAAACGTCAGTTCCTCCCAGGCACTGGCCGTTGTCGTTACGGCACCGACCTCGGTGGCAATCCCCCCGTTGGATTTGTCTTCAAGCTTCACCAGTACGTTGGTCCCTACCGCGGGTGCCCAGACCTTGAGTTTAAACCCGGCACTTGCATTGAAATCGAACCTGGAATCAAAGACAATCTGGTTGTTGGCAAAGGGCAGGGAGGGATCCCGGTCGATTTGTGCCACCTTGCAGGACGGGTTGACCTCGTTGTCCGTATCCGGGTTGTCTATATAGGAATACGCAGCCCCATCCTGTATGATGGCCGCCCCGGGGTCTGCCTGGAAGGTCAGGTTGAAGTCCCCGGCATCCAGTGACTGGGAAGTCTCTTCCGTGCAGTCCCCGGCTCCGCCATCATCACTGTACAGGGCGAAATCATCAAAGTAATAGGTCGCACCGCTGTCGGTGGTAATATCGAAGAACAGGACGATTTTGTCATATTTCCCACTCTCCGAGGCGGGGAAAT
>CAZUZE010000108.1:0-7257 GCA_964624565.1 uncultured Robiginitalea sp. | reverse complement strand
AAGGGGTTATAAAATCCCGACAAAGGTACGAAACCCCGAGGCCTTAAAAAAGTGTTGGGAAAGGCCTGATTCTGCTAATTCAGGGCGAAGGGGGCATTGAGGCGGAAGGTGGGGACATAGACCCTGAACTTTTCCGAGCTCGCCAGGTTCACCATGTTGTAGAAGCCCTTCATCGCCCCGATGGGGGAGGCCAGCAGGCATCCGGAGCTATAGGTATGCGACTCCCCGGGCCGGATCACCGGTTTCTTCCCGATCACGCCTTCCCCATCGAGCACTTCCATCTCGTTCAGGGCGTCGTAGATGTCCCAGTGCCGTGAGGTGAGCTGAACGGAGTCCGCGCTTTGGTTTTCGATGGTGATGGTATACCCGAAGGCAAAGTGCATTTTGTAATTCTTGAAAAAGGTTCCTTCAAAGCTCGTCTTGACGGAAACCCGGATGCCCCGGGTGACTTTGGTGTTCATTTTCATATCCTAAAAGGTGAGTGCGCTTCCTATCAAAAATACAACGGCGGCCATACTGGCCAAGATAACAAAAACAGTGTTCAGAAATAAATATTTGAGCGTCGTTTTAAACCACCCCTGTCCGTAAAACCTCCGCATGGAGAGGAAGAGGTAAACCGAAAAGATCAGGATGGCCCACCCAATGGTCGTCACCCCGAAAATCGAGTCGATCAGAAAACTAACGATGAGCAAGATAAAGAAGAAGGACTGGGTGTGAAAGGAAAAGACCAAATTATCGGTGTAGGTGTAGCTTTTCCTGATATATACGAGCCAAAGCACCAGGGTAAAAAAGGGAAGGAAGAAGAAAATAGCAAAGGGCACGGTGGAAATGAATTCCTTGAAAAAGCTTCCCGGCTGCCTGCTGAGGTGGTCCATGCTGTCCGCAATCCCAAAGGCAATCCGGTCTTCCCCCCGGATGGGCAACCCGTGCTTTTCGACGGCTTCCTCATAGGTGTACACGCTGTCCTTTTCGATCAGGGTCAGGAAAAAATTAGCTTTCTTGAAGGTCCGGCCCAACCAGCTGTCCCCCCGGATGCTGTCCAGGAAGGCCCGGGGATTGGACAGCATCAGGGAGTCTTTCTCCAGCTTGGAGGCCTTCAGGCCCTCCCTCAGGCCCAGGCTGTCGATGGCTTTAAGGGTCCGGCTGTCCAGCCCCTCTATGTTAAGGCTGTCCAGCCCCTCTATGTTGAGGCTGTCCAACCCCCTGATTCCCAGGCTGTCCAGCCTTTGGATCGAAAGGCTATCCAGCCCCTTGATCCCCAGGCTGTCCAGGCCTTTCAGCTTTGGATTGTCGAGCCTCGCGAGGATTTCCTCCCGGGCTGAATCATCGGGATCCAAATCCGGGATCATGTTCATGATAAAATTGGAAGGGCTCCGGCCCTCCCGGTCCAGGCGGTCAAAATCCCCGCTGAAGTTGAGCATCAGGAAATAGATGATGGCCACGCTCAGCAGCAGGCGGAACGGGTTGGCGTAGGTTTTGCGCCTTCCCTCGATAAACTCCAGGCTGATGGCCCCCGGGCGCCATAACATGGTCTTCAGGGTTCGGACCAGGCGGGTGTCCAGGTTGACGATCTCGCCCAGGAACTCCTCGAAAAAATCCCTGATGCTGAGGTGTTTGGTCGTGTTCGCCTGGGAACAGTAGGGGCAATACCGGTCCGAAAGCTCCAGGGGGTGTCCGCAGTTAAGGCATTCCGTCCCCCTGTACCGAAGGGGGTACCTGCCGCCTTTTTTTACAGGTTTGGAATCCATAGTCGCGTACTGCCTTAATTGCTGATCGTGCTGGAATTGGCCGTGCCAAGGCCAATGATGCTGTCGTAAATATCGCCGAAATTCCTGTAATAGACCAGGATGGTGTACTGGTTTTCCGCAAAATCAAAGGTGCCGCCGACCGTGTTCAGCTCCACCGTGTTGTCCTCCCTGCGGATGACGTATTTGAAATTGTAAAACCCCTGCTTCAACAGGAGCTTTGCCTGCATTTTCCCGCTCCTTTCATCGAATTCCATCCGGTTGAGGTCTTCCAGGGCGTAGTTGTTGAATTTCCCGAAGACATACACCTCATCCAGGCCGATGAGATCGCTGTAGGGCAGGCTGAAATGCACCCAGGTGTACTCGGCCTCCCGGGAGCTGTCCCGCCCCTGAAGGGTGCGGATGACAAAGTCCCCGTTGATGTCCGGGAAGTAGGTGTAGGCATCCCCCGCCCTGAACCGGTTTGTAAAGAGGTAGTGGTGGTACAGGTCTTTCATCTCGATGCCGGAGATGGCCGCTGTCGGAGCCCTCAGGTCGCTGGAATCGAAGTTCAGGAATTCATTCCCCCCGTAAAAGGCCGTTTCCTGGTCGTACCTGTAGATGAGTTCATTTCCTATGGTATACTGGGGGACCACGTCATAAATGGCAGTGGGCCAGTGGTAGTTCTGCAGGAGCACCACCCGGACCTCCTTCTTGGGGTTGATCAGTTCGATGCCCGAAGGGCGGATGGAGAACTGGACCGACTGCTTTTTCCCGATAAACTCAAAGTCCCTGGAGCGCTTTATGGTGGCCCCCACCTGGACCAGGTCCTGGTAGATGACAAAGCGCCTGGAGAACTGGAGCTCGTCGTTGGCGTTGTAGATCTCCAGCATGTAGTTCCCGCTCACCTTGAACCCCACCTGTGGGTTTGGGAGGGTCAGCCGGTAGTTTGAATAGGGCTGCAGGGTGGTGTAGCTGTTTTCGTAACTGATGATCCGCTGGTTGTCCACCCCCCTTAAATACTGGGATTTCAGAAGCTGGGAGGGTTCCCAGTTGTAGTCGCAATGCACAATCCGGTAGTAGTAATCCTGTTCGCTCGCCGAGAGGTCGTCGAATTCCAGGCGCATCGGGTCCCCGAGCTGGATAATCGGGAACTGGTCCTCGGTAGGGCCCTTAAAAATGATGGACTTGATGTGCTCGGGTTCGGGAACCTCTTCCTGCACCTGGGCAAACGCGGCCAAACTCACGAGAAAAAAGGGGAGGTGTTTAAGTTTAAACTGCATTTAGCGCCTTTTTTTTCAGCAAAGGTAAACAAAATGCAACCCCCCGGAATTCCCATCGACATACCGCCCAAAAAATGGGGTAATAATTATGAAAACTTTCTTTTAAGTGCTATTTTTGGCCCTGATTTTAAACTAAGGTTTTGAAGCTTATGCCAACGGATGTCCGGATTAAAAAGGGATTGAATATCAACCTTGTAGGAGGCGCTGAGGCCACAACTTCCAAAGCGGTGGCGAGCAATGTTTACACGATTCGCCTCGATGATTTTCACGGGCTGACCCCAAAAATGATCCTCAAGGAAGGGTCGGAGGTGAAGGCCGGCGAACCGCTCTTCTTCAACAAGGCCTATCCGTCGATGAAATTCGTTTCCCCCGTCAGCGGGGAGTTGGTGGAGATCGAAAGGGGAGCCCGAAGGAAAATCCTCACCCTGAAGATCCTGGCAGACAAGCAGCAGACGACCCTGGAGCATACCCCCCTGAATGTGGCGAAGGCCACTGACATGGACATCCGGGCATTCCTGCTGGAATCCGGGTGCTGGCCATTTATAAAACAACGGCCCTACGACGTCATAGCTTTTCCGGAGGATGTGCCCAAGGCCATTTTCATCTCGGCTTATGTGACAGCCCCCCTGGCGGCGGATATCAACTATACCCTCAAAGGGAAGGAAAAGGAATTGCAGGCCGCCATCGATGGCCTCGGGAAACTGACCCCCGGCAAGGTCCACATCGGCATCGGTGCCGGGGAAGCCTCCCCTTTTTCAAACCTGACCGGGTTTGAAGCCCACCGGGTGAGCGGGCCACACCCTGCCGGGCTTGTGGGGACCCTGATCAACAAAATAGACCCCATCAACAAAGGGGAACGCGTCTGGACGGTCTCCCCCCAGGACCTGGTGATCATCGGGGAGGCATTCCTCACCGGGAAGTTCAACCCGGAGCGCATCGTCGCCCTGGCGGGTTCCTGCGTGAAGAAACCCCAGTATTACGCGACCAGAATCGGGGCGGAAATTTCCACGTTCCTCTATGCGAGCGGGGTGAACCTGAAGAAATTCAGGGTCATCAACGGGGATGTGCTCACAGGGCGCAGGTCCAGGCCGGAGGGCAGCCTCGGCTTTTACAACAACACGGTTACCGTGATCCCGGAAGGCGACGACTACGAGCTGTTCGGCTGGACAAAGCCGGTCTTCGACAAGATCTCAGCCACCCGCTCCCTGACTTTCAACTGGTTGCAGCCCAATAAAAAATACGACCTGGACACCAATACCAACGGGGAACACCGGGCGTTTGTGGTTACCGGGCTCTACGAGGAGGTCTTCCCCCTTGACATATACCCGCTCCAGCTGCTCAAGGCCTGTATGTACAAGGACCTGGATGAGATGGAGCAGCTCGGGTTATACGAGGTGATCCCCGAGGATTTTTCGCTTACCGAATTTGTTTGCATCTCCAAACAACCGCACCAGGAGATCATCCGGGAAGGCCTGGACTACCTCCAAAAAGAAATAGGATAAGACTATGAGTGACAAGAGACTTACCATCAAGAAACGGCTACACATCATCAAGCACCGGTTGAGGGGCAACAAACTGGCACCAGCCTTCAGCGCCTTCCATACCTTCCTCTTTACCCCGGATGAAACCACCCACAGCGGGGGGCACATCCGGTCAGCTGACGACCTGAAGCGCACCATGAACATGGTGATCCTGGCACTGATCCCCGTCCTGCTCTTCTCGTTCTTCAATACCGGGTACCAGCATTATGCGGCGATCGACGCAGCCGCCGGGATCCCCAGGGAGGTCTCCCTCTGGGGGAATTTCCTGACCTGGGAGAATTTCTGGCTCGGGTTCAAACTCGTGATGCCCCTGGTGATTATCTCCTACGGGATTGGGTTGGGGGTGGAGTTTATCTTCGCCATCATCAAAGGGCATGAGGTGGAAGAGGGGTACCTCGTCACAGGGATGCTCGTCCCCCTGATCATACCGGTGGACACGCCCCTGTGGATGCTGGCCGTCGCCGTCGTCTTTGGCGTGGTCATCGGAAAGGAAGTCTTCGGGGGGACCGGGATGAACATCCTGAACCCGGCCCTGACCATACGGGCCTTCCTCTTTTTCGCCTATCCGACCTGGATGAGCGGGGACAAGGTATGGGTCCACGGGGCCGTGGAACGCACCGGGACGCCCGATGCGATTTCCGGGGAGACGATCCTGGGGTCCCTGGCCCAGAACAGCTCCTATTCCTACAGTACCTCCGACATGTTTTTCGGGTTTATTCCCGGGTCCGTGGGGGAAACCTCGGCTTTCCTCATTTTGCTGGGAGGCCTGTTCCTGATTTTCAGCAAGATCGCGAGCTGGCGGATCATGGTCAGCGCTGTGATCGGTTCCCTCGTGATGGGTCTGATCTTCAACGGGGTCGTGGATATGGGATGGATCGGCGAAGGGAGCACCTTCTACAGCCTGATGAATTTTGAGTTTTGGAAGCACCTCATCGTCGGGGGCCTCGCCTTCGGCATCGTCTATATGGCCACAGATCCGGTTACAGGAGCCCAGACCCACAGGGGGAAATGGATCTACGGCTTCCTAATCGGCTTCCTCTCGGTGATGATCCGGGTCTTCAACCCCGCCTATCCGGAAGGGGTATTCCTGGCAATATTGCTGATGAACGTCTTTGCACCCACCATCGACCATTATGTCGTGAGGGGCAACGTCAACCGCAGGCTGAAACGACTCAAGGCGGCTACGATCTATCCGAGGACTACGGATGGAAAAGCCGAAGAACTTAAAGCAGAAACCGTTTAATTATGGCATTCAATACGGAAAAGAACCTGTACACGGTATTCTTTGCCGCCCTCATGGTAGTAGTTGTGGGCGCAATCCTGGCGTATCTGGCATCAGGGCTGAAACCTTTTATCAGGGAAAACGAGCGCTTTGAAAAGCAGCAGAACATCCTCTACGCCATGGGCGTGAACGACAATGAGGGCGACGGTGCGGTCACTTTTATCCCCACGGACCGGGTAGAGGAGGTTTTTACCTCCATGATCAAGGAGCAGCTGGTCATCAGCGGGGGCCAGATCACCAAAGACGACCAGGCCTACCTGATCGACATGAAAAAGCAGCTCGCAGCCCGAAAAAAGGGGCAGGACTACAAACTCCCGGTTTACATAGGGGAGAAGGACGGGAAGACCTACCACATCCTCCCGATGTACGGCAAGGGGCTTTGGGATGCGATCTGGGGCTTTATCGCCCTGGATGAGGACATGGTCGTACAGGGCGTGTATTTCGACCACAAGGCGGAAACCCCCGGACTTGGCGCCAACATCAAGGAGCGCTTTTTTATGGACGATTTTACCGGGGAATCCATTATGCAGGACGGCCGCCTTGTCGGCATTAAGGTCATCAAGGGCAACAACGACCCGGTCAACGAGGACAAAATGGACAACTCCGTGGATGCCCTGGCAGGGGCCACCATTACCGGGAACGGGGTGACCGCCATGATCTCCGAGAGCCTGAACCTCTACAAGGATTATTTGGAATCTGTAAGAAAAAACTGATATGGCACTGCTGACAAAAAAAGATGCAAACCTGATCATCGATCCCCTGGCGGACAACAACCCGATTACCATCCAGGTACTCGGTATTTGTTCGGCCCTGGCGATCACAGCCGAGCTGAAGGCCTCCCTGGTGATGGCCCTTTCCGTAATCTTTGTACTCGGGGTCGGCAACGTGGTCATCTCCCTGATGCGGAACATCATCCCGTCCAAAATCAGGATCATCGTGCAGCTGGTCGTCATCGCCGCCCTTGTGATTGTGGTGGACCAGGTACTCAAAGCGTTTGCCTACGAACTGAGCAAGACCCTGGCGGTTTTCGTCGGGCTGATCATAACCAATTGCATCATCATGGGGCGGTTTGAGGCCTTTGCCCTCGGGAACGGGCCCTGGAGGTCCTTTCTCGACGGGATCGGGAATGCCCTGGGATATGGCGTAATCCTCTTGATCGTCGGGTTTTTCCGGGAGCTCCTGGGATCGGGGACCCTATTCGGGGTCCCGGTACTGGGCGATCCGATCGCCAAGACGGGGCTTTATTCCATCGGGTATGAGAACAACGGGTTTATGATCCTTCCCCCGGCCGCCCTGATCGTGGTGGGGATTATCATCTGGGTACAGCGCTCGCGCAACACGGCCCTGATTGAAGAGAATTAATAGAAGACAGTACTGAAGCTTTACGTTATGCTCGAACATCTTGAATTGTTTTTTAAGTCGATTTT
>CAZUZE010000107.1:0-7291 GCA_964624565.1 uncultured Robiginitalea sp. | reverse complement strand
TAGGGTTTGAGGTACTCGTTTAATTCATCCCGGATCACCCCGGGCTGTACCCGTACCTGTTTTCGCTCCACATCCAGGTGAATGATTTGCGTGAAGTGCTTTGAAAGGTCCACGACAATCCCCTCCCCCACGCATTGGCCGGCAAGGGAAGTGCCCGCGGTTCGCGGGATGAGCCCCGTGTTGTGCTTCGCCCCAAATTCGATCAGGTGCCTGAGGTCCGCTTCGTCCCTCGGATAGGCCACCGCGAGGGGCAACATCCTGTATACAGAGGCGTCGGTGGCGTAGATGTGCCTGTGCAGCGAATCCCAGGACAGGTCTCCCGAAAGTCGTTCCGAAAGCGCGACCAGTTCCCGCTCAATAACTTTGTCCACCGGCATACAATTTTGGCCCCTAAAATAAGTTTTTATACTCTGAGGAGCATTGAACTTCTTACATTTGGTCCCTTAAAAGAAAATCCTATGAAAGTAAACACCTTTCTTTTGACTGTTTTTTTGATGGCGTCTTCCGGTCTAATGGCCCAGCGCATCTCAGACAATGCCATCGGACTCCGCCTGGGTGACAGCGATGGTTTCGGAGCTGAGATTTCATACCAAAAATCCCTCACCAGGGATACCCGTCTGGAATTTGACCTCGGATGGCGGGATACGCGGAACTACAATGCCTTTAAACTGACAGGGCTGCACCAGTGGGTACGGAACCTCGACGGGAATTTCAATTGGTACTACGGTGCCGGGGGCGGTATCGGCAACGTCAATTTTGACAGGGACTACGATACGGATGACGATGGGGGCTTTTTCCTTTTTGGGGCAGGAGACATTGGCATCGAATACAATTTCGACATCCCGTTGCTCCTCTCCCTTGATTTTCGCCCTGAAATCGGGATTGTGGGTTACGGCGGATTCACCGATAACTTCAACTTTGATATCGCCCTGGGGATCCGATACCAGTTTTAACCACTTCCCGCCCCTTCGGGCATAAGCTTTTGTTAAGGGCTTTTTTTTTCTTTCCGGCCTGCCTACCTTTGGCTCCTTAATATAAAATGGTCAGGCATGAAGTCTATTATACGGATCCTACCGGTGCTGTCCCTGCTTATCGGCTGTTCCGGGGAAACGAAAACAGGATACGAGATCAAAGGGAGCCTCTCCGGCGAGGTAGCGGATGGCACTCAGGTATTTCTCAGGAAAAGCGATGAAAACATGCGTCCGGTTCCTGGGGATACCGCCAAGGTGACGAAGGGTAGTTTCGAATTTACCGGGGACGCCCCCATCCCCGAACTTCGCTATATTTTCGTGGATGGGATCGGCGCCGGGATCCCGGTAATTGTCGAAAACGGGTCTATCCGGGTCAGTGCGCACCGGGACAGCCTCTCCAGTGCCGAAGTTACCGGGACACCTCAGAATGAGGCCTATGCCGATTTTGTGGAGGGCACCCGCAAACTCGTCGTCAGGCGGAACGCCATCAACAACGAGATGCAGGCAGCCATGCAAAGCAGGGATTCCGCCAATATGAATGCCCTTCGGGACGAGTTTTTCGAATTGCAGGAGACCGCTGTGGATTACGAAAAGACATTTGTGGAAAACCACCCCGATGCCCTGATCTCCGCCATGCTTGTCAACAGGATGGTACAGTCCGGTTCGGTGCCCGTTGCCGATGCCGCGGGACTCTTTGAAGGCCTATCCGAAGGACTGCGGCAGTCCCCGATGGGCGTGCAGATCGATGCCCAGATCTCCACCCTTCGCCGCTCGGCCGTCGGTTCGAAGGCCCCTGATTTTTCTGCCCCTACCCCTGCCGGTGAAACCCTTGCCCTGAACCAGGTTTTGGGCAAAGTGACCCTGGTCGATTTCTGGGCGGCCTGGTGCCGTCCCTGCCGGGCCGAGAATCCCAACATCGTGAAGGTCTACAACAAATACAAGGACAAGGGGTTGTCGATCCTGGGGGTCTCACTGGACCGGAAGGCCGATGACTGGATCAATGCCATCGAGCAGGACGGCCTTTCCTGGCACCACGTATCCAACGTGCGCTATTTTGATGAAATAGCCGAGCTGTACAATGTGCGCGCAATCCCCGCGAGTTTTATCCTGGATGAAAACGGGGTCATCGTTGCGAAGAACCTCAGGGGGCCGGCCCTGGAGGCTAAAATCGCCGAGTTACTGCCCTAAACCCGATTGCCTGCCGAAGGCTTTAGTCCCGGAATTTATTGCGGACATCCCTGAAGGTGCCGCTCACCGTGGCCTCTTTTCCCGAGGCGACGGTCCCGAAGATATCGATGATGGAATTGGTGCCCAGGAACTCCACCCGGGCTCCATCCTCGAGGATGAGGTCGCCGTAAATGGTCACGCTGCCTTCTATCTGCAGCAGGGCCCCGGACGCTACGGTCAGGGACCCGGGATCCTGATTGCTTCCGATGGCCATGGTCCCGAATAATCGCAATACCCCTTCCGAAAAGATGGTAACCTGGTCGGAAACCGTCCAGGAACCGCATAGTGTAAGGAATCCCTCATCGTTTATGGCGTCGAGTTGCTTGCCGCCCTGATAGCGCTGGGATTCCCCGAATCCCACATTCAAAATACTGCTCCCTTCATAGGCAGGCAGTTCGGCACAGGCATTGACAAGCGTTTTTGGGGGGCGGTTCAGTTTAATGATCTGCAGGCCGTCAGCCCCTGATGCGACAAAGGCATAATCCCCATCAGATGTCACATAATTCACAGAACCATCCATATTTATAGAGCCGGCCGTGGTGACATTCGAAGCCAGCAAATCCGCCAGCGCCAGGCCGGCGCCTCCATTGGCCATAAAAAGCAAATCGTCGTTGGAGGCAACTGCATTGGTTACCGCTTCATCTCCTGGTAATCCGGGCGGAATGCCCGGTATGCCGACATACTGCAGAAGCGCACCGGAGGAACCTTCGTAAATCCCCGTTCCAAGGGCCCCCTCCGGGACGAGGATCCTGTCCTCCCAGGTATCCAGCGTCTTTTTGCTGGTCGCACCCAGATCGCTGGTAATGGGAATAAGCCCCGTTTCCGAAAGGTCGGCACCGAGGATACGAACGCCGGATCCCCCATCCAGAACGGCATAGCCTTCCCTGTAGGCGGTGATTGACCGGGCATCGTCCGCAAAAAATTCTTCCGATATGGACAGGTCCGGGATGCTGTAGGCCGCAACAGCCCCCTGCTTCCCGCTGCTGACCACTACCCTGTCTCCTTCGGCAACAACATCTGTGGCGTTGTAGCCAGGCTGGAATCCATAGCTGATCCCATCTGTTTCAAGCACCCCGGAGGAAACGGGGATACGCGCAATAAAGGAATTAAAGTCCGCCAGATCCGAGGTCTCGGCATTGATCGCCCCCACGGCATAAATATAGCCTCCCGAATAGGCGATGCTGTTGATGTCCGCATTGGAATAGGAAAGACGCGAGCGTACCTGAGGCACGTTCGGATCGGAGATGTCCACGACATCTATAGCACCCTGGTAAACGTCACCTGCCCGGTTGTAGCCCACATAGACATAACTCCCATCCAGAAAGGCGTGTGAGGCAGTCAGGGGTGGTTCCCCCGGAAATGAAGGGGGGTTCACCGTGGCAATGAGGGTCAGCGGGTAATCCCCGGCAGGGGCAGACCCGTCGACGGCCAGGGGTTTCCCGTCCGGATTAACTTTGAGCACGCCTGCTTTGGAATAGGAAATTGCGGACTTCAGGGCGGCGGAGCTGGTCTCCAGGAAAAGGTCCGTTTTCAGTCCATCCTCGTAAACCACCGTCTCGTCAGAACAGCTTATCCCCCCTAACAGGGCCCCTATTAGAAATGCCTTGTAAAAATGCCTCATTTCGACTGCGTTTGTTATCTATAGATAACCCACTAACGAATTAATGCGCCCTTTGGTATAAAGGAACAGGTGATTTCGATATAAGTAACCCCTTGTGGGACAAAAGGCAAAAAGGAAAAAAGGGGGGTGAGGGGCCCTCAGAGTTTCCCGGTTTTTTCCAGGACGAATAGCAGGGCGATGGGCAGGGCCAGCAAAAGGACCATCACAGGATGGTCGGTGATAATGGATGGCTTAAAAATCAGGGTGGTCACAAAGCCTCCCACAGCACCTCCGAAGTGGGCGGTATGCCCTATGTTTCCAAGGCGTTTCTTCATGCCGTAGATCGAGTAGAGCAAATAGCCGATCCCCAGGACATAGGCAGGCAACGGGATGGGTATAAACATAAGCGCAAGGCGCATGTCGGGTTGCAGCAAAATGGCAGCGTAGAGCACCCCGGTAACCGCCCCGCTGGCCCCTACGGCACTGTAATAAGGTTCTTTGCTGTGAAAGGAAAGGGCCAGCAAACTACCCGCCAACAGGCTGATGAGGTAGATAATCAGGAATTTTACAGGCCCGAACCACTGGATCACCACATGGGCGAAAAAGTAGAGGGTAAACATGTTTAACAGCAGGTGGCTTCCATCTACATGGAGGAAACCCGAAGTGAACATCCGGTCCCTTTGCCCGCCCTTGATCGCCCCGATATTGAACTTGTACCGTTCAAAAAACGCATAGTCCTTAAAACCCCGGAGCGATACCAGAATATTGGCTGCAATGACGGCTATTGTTGCGATGTGCAAATTCATACGGCGTTCCTCGATTGGGGCCAAATATAGCTATATTTGCCCATATTGTCGTGCATGCAAAGACTTGTGTACTTGTTGGCCTACCCGTTTTTATGGGGTATTTCCAAATTGCCGTTCCGCCTCGTATACCTGCTCTCAGACGGATTGTTTTTCCTGGTGTACAGGGTCGTCCGGTACCGCAGGAAAGTGGTGGGTGAGAATCTCCAGCTCGTGTTTCCGGGGAAAACCCCTGCCGAACGGGATCGGATCGAAAAGCAATTCTATTCCCACATGTGCGACATGTTCCTGGAGATGGTGAAAACCCTGGGGATTCGGGAATCGGAACTCCAGAAGCGCTTTACCTTTACCAACCTGGACACCTTCAGGCAATTCGAAAAAGCAGGCAAAAGCACGATCACTTTTTTCCCGCATTACGCCAGCTGGGAATGGACCATCGCACTGGATCCCCATATCGCGAGCAAAGGCTACGGGGTATACCAACCCGTGAACAACAAATACTTCGACCGCTGGGTGCGCAGGGTGAGGGCACGCCTGGGCACCACCCTTATTACAACCCGGGAGACTTCAAAAGAGATCGCCCGGAATAAGGCGAAGGGACAGGTAGCCACCTACGGGATGCTCAGCGACCAATCCCCCATGGCTAAAAAGGCGCGTTACTGGGGTACTTTTATGGGCATTCCGGTACCAATGCACGTTGGGGCGGAAACCCTTTGCAAAAAATACGACCTCCCGGCCCTGTACCTCAAAGTGAGGAAGCGCGGGCGCGGGTATTACGAAGGCACATTTATCGTACTGGCAGCTGAGCCAATGGAAGTGCCTGATTATCAGATTACAGATGCCTTTTTTCGCGAAGTGGAAGCCGCCATCCATGAGGCGCCCCAGTACTATTTCTGGACGCACAAACGCTGGAAGCACAGGAACAAGGCTCCAGGGGTTCCCAGGCAGGGTTAGTCGGCCTGAGACGCCAGCTCCCCTAGTTCAGAAATGAACCGGTCCCCAAGGGCATCAGCCTCCTGCTGCGTCCCGGCTTCTGTGTAAATCCGGATGATAGGTTCGGTGTTCGATTTCCGCATGTGTACCCAGCTCGCTTCAAAGTCGATTTTGACCCCGTCCACGGTGGTCAGTTCCCGGTCCCGGTATTTTTCGGCAATCGCCTCGAGGATGCCATCCACATCGAGGCCCGGGGTCAGTTCGATCTTCTTCTTCCCCATGAAGTACTGGGGATAGGAGGCCTTAAGTTCGCTTACGGGAATGGCGCGCTCGCAGAGCAACATCAGGAAAAGCGCTGTCCCCACAAGGGCATCCCTTCCGTAATGGCTGCTGGGGTATATAATGCCCCCGTTTCCTTCCCCCCCAATGACGGCATTGGTTTGCTTCATTGCGGCCACTACGTTCACCTCACCCACGGCTGCGGCCGTATAGGTGCCCCCGTGCTTCTCGGTGACGTCCCGCAGCGCCCGGGTAGAGGACAGGTTGGACACGGTGTTGCCCGGTGTTTTCCCCAGCACATAATCTGCACAGGCGACCAGGGTATACTCCTCCCCGAACATCTCGCCGGTTTCCGTAATAAACGCGAGCCTGTCGACGTCGGGGTCCACCACAATCCCAAAATCGGAATGGGTCTCGAGTACTTTCTGGCAGATGGCGCCCAGGTGCTCCTTCAGGGGTTCGGGGTTATGCGGAAAATGGCCGGTGGGTTCACAATACAGGGGAACCACTTCAACCCCAAGGGCATTGAGGAGCTTCGGGATGGCAATCCCACCGCTTGAGTTCACCCCGTCCACGACCACTTTGAAGCCCTTTTTTCGTATAATCTCAGCCGCTACGAGTTCCAGGTCCAGAACGGCCTGTACGTGCCGGTCCAGGTAGGTGTCATCGGTCCGGACCTTCCCCAGGTCGTCTACCTGGGCAAAATCGAAGTCCTCCCGGGCTGCGATCTCCAGGATGGCCCGGCCCTGTTCGGCATTCAGGAACTCCCCCCGTTCATCAAGCAATTTAAGGGCATTCCATTGTTTGGGGTTGTGGCTGGCGGTAAGGATAATGCCCCCATCCGCCTTCTCCATGGGCACAGCCAGTTCCACGGTAGGGGTCGTAGAGAGCCCGAGGTCCAGCACGTCTATCCCGAGTCCCGTTAAAGTGGCAGAAACCAGTTGCTGGACCATAGTTCCCGAAAGGCGGGCATCCCGCCCGATCACCACAGTGATGTCCCCTGTATTGCGATAGGCCTTCAGCCAGGTCCCGTAGGCCGCGGCGAATTTGACTGCGTCAAGCGGGGTCAGGTTTTCAGAGGGTGCCCCCCCGATGGTCCCGCGGATGCCTGAGATGGATTTGATTAACGTCATGGATTCCTGTTGTGTTAGAAGGGACAAATATAGGCCCTCCGGGCCGATCATGGCGCAATACCCGTTTTATCTGCTTATTTTTACGACAGTGAACTATCTGGCCCACATCTACCTGTCCTTTGGCGAGCCCGGGGTCATCCTGGGCAATTTTATTGCTGACCGGGTCCGGGGGCGGACCTATCTGGATTATCCCCAGGATGTGCAGCACGGGCTCCTCCTGCACCGGGAGATCGACACCTACACGGATTTCCATCCCATTCCCCGTAACAGCACCCGGCGCCTGCACGGCCGGTACAGCCACTACAGCAGGGTCATCGTAGATATTTATTACGACCATTTCCTCTC
>CAZUZE010000106.1:0-7295 GCA_964624565.1 uncultured Robiginitalea sp. | reverse complement strand
GGGGCGGGTATGACAAATCCGTGGGCTACTTCATAGAGCCCACCGTTATCCTGACCACGGACCCGCACTACGTGACCATGGAAGAGGAGCTCTTCGGCCCGGTGGTAACTGTGTACATCTACGAGGATGCCAAATGGTCCGAAACCCTGAAACTGGTGGACGAAACCTCCCAGTATGCCCTGACCGGGGCGGTTATAGGCCGGGACCGCTACGCCCTGGAAGAGGCCACCCGGGCCCTTGAGAATTCGGCCGGGAATTTCTACATCAACGACAAGCCCACCGGGGCCGTCGTGGGGCAGCAGCCCTTTGGCGGGGCCCGGGCCTCCGGAACGAACGACAAGGCCGGTTCTGCACAGAACCTGATGCGCTGGGTATCCCCCCGCCTGATCAAGGAAACCTTTGTCAGCCCCGAGGATTACAGGTACCCGTTCCTGGGTTAGACCTGAATAACTGAGTTAAGACCCCGTCACCGCGGGGTTTTTTTATGCATTTTCCTCAATTGGAGCCGGGAGGTACACCACTTTTTTCGTTTCGAAAAAGGGTTCTTTAAAATAGTCGGACAGGGGGTAGATGCGGGCCTTTGGATAGGGTGCCAGTTCCCCGGAAAGGTCGCCCCCTTTCAGGTAGAGGATCCCGGGTGCCATCCCGGGTTGTGTCCGTTTTTTCAACCTGCCCCGGGTCCAGTGCACAAAGGTGGGCATGGCGGCCACCGCCCGGCTGACAATAAAATCGAACGTCCCGGCGAGGGCTTCCACCCGGGTATGGACGGCTGTGGCGTTTGCGAGGCCCAGGCCGCCAACCACCTCCTCGACGACCCGTATTTTCTTCCCGATGGCATCCACCAGGGTAAACTGGGTGTCGGGGAAGAGGATGGCGAGCGGGATACCCGGGAAACCGCCCCCCGTGCCCACATCGAGGACGCTTTCCCCCTTCCGGAACTCATATACCCTGGCAATCCCCAATGAATGCAGGACATGGCGGAGGTACAACTCGTCGATGTCCTTCCTTGAGACCACGTTGATTTTGGTGTTCCAGTCCTGGTAGAGGCCTTCCAGGGCCCTGAACTGCTCCTTCTGGGTCCCGGATAAATTGGGAAAATATTGGAAAAGGGTCTCGGCTATCATCCGTATCTTTGTAGAATGTAGCCAAAAATACTACTTTCGTTAACAGGAATAAAAGCAGGATCCCCCCGGATCCTCAGTAATCTGAAGTACCCTCATGCAAAACCCATCCATACGCTTTTCCCGGACCGAGTCCGCCCAGTTTTTCAAGACCCTCAACAAGCGGGTCAATGCCTATTTCAGCGAAAACGGCCTCAAAAAGACAGGAAACTGGAAACTCTACCTGAAAGCGGCCATCATGTTCTCACTGTTTTTCGCCCCCTATTTCGTTATCCTTACCCTGGACCTCCCCAATTGGGCCAACCTGCTGCTGACGATGCTGATGGGTGTCGGGATGGCCGGCGTGGGCATGAATGTCATGCACGACGGGAACCACGGGACCTTTTCCTCCAAAAAGTGGGTCAACAAACTCATGGGGGGAAGTATTTACATCCTGGCCGGAAATGTCTACAATTGGCAGGTACAGCACAACGTGTTGCACCATACCTACACCAACATTCACGAGCACGACGAAGACCTTGAGGCCGGAAGGATCCTTAGGTTTTCCCCCCATGCCAAATGGCACAGGCACCATCGCTTCCAGCATTACTATTCCATCCTGCTGTACGGGCTGCTGACCTTTAACTGGGCGATCACAACGGACTTTGCGCAGATGTACCGGTACACCAAACGGAAACTGTCCTACGGCAAGTTCCCGAACCCGGTGGTAAACTGGAGCGTGCTGCTGATCACCAAACTGGTCTATGCCACCGTTTGGATCGTCATCCCCATGCTGGTGCTGGACATCGCCTGGTGGAAAGTCCTGATTGGCTTCTTTATCATGCATTACGTGGCCGGGGTGATCCTCAGTGTGGTCTTCCAGCTCGCGCACGTGGTGGACCACGCCGACATGCCGTTGCCGGAAAAGGACGGCAGCATGAAGAACAGCTGGGCCATCCACCAGCTTAAAACGACCGTAAATTTCGGTACGCGCAACCGGATCGTCAACTGGTTTACCGGGGGGCTGAACCACCAGGTGGAACACCATATCTTCCCGAACATCTCCCATATCCACTATAACAAGATTGCGGAAATCGTAAGGCAGACTGCCCGGGAATTCAATCTGCCTTACAACGAGTACAAAACCACCCGAAAAGCCATTCTATCCCACTTCCAGCACCTGAAAGAACTCGGGAAAAAACCTGATTTTCAGCTGCAGTAACGCATTGCCCTTATGAACGAGTACCTCTCCGACCGCATCAAAAGCATGTCTACATCGGCCACCCTCGCCATGGCCGCCCGCGCCCGTGAACTGAAAAACGAGGGTATGGATATCATTGGCCTGAGCCTGGGCGAACCGGATTTCAACATCCCGGACTTTATCAAGGAAGCCGCAAAAGAGGCCATCGACCAGAACTACAGCAGCTATTCCCCCGTGGATGGGTACGCCGACCTGAAGGTGGCCATCTCCGGGAAATTCAGGAGGGACAACGGGCTGGAGTACGCCCCCGCCCAGATCGTGGTTTCCACCGGGGCCAAGCAGTCCCTGGCCAACGTCGCCATGGTACTGATAAACCCCGGGGACGAAGTCATCCTGCCTGCCCCCTACTGGGTCAGCTACAGGGACATCGTAAAGCTGGCAGGTGGGGTACCCGTGGAAGTACCCACGGACATCACCTCCGATTTTAAGATGACCCCGGAACAGCTCAGCGCCGCCATTACCCCAAAGACCAAGATGATCTGGTACAGCTCCCCCTGCAACCCAAGCGGGTCTGTCTACAGCCGGGAAGAACTCGAAGGCCTGGCGGAAGTCCTGCGCCGTCACCCGGATATCTTCATCGTCTCGGACGAGATCTACGAACACATCAACTTCCGGGGGGGTCATGCCAGTATCGCGGCAGTCCCGGGAATGTATGAGCGAACAATTACCGTCAACGGGGTTTCAAAAGCCTTTGCGATGACCGGATGGCGCATCGGGTATATCGGGGCCCCGGAATGGATTGCGCGTGCCTGTACCAAGTTCCAGGGGCAGATCACCAGCGGGGCCAATGCGATTGGCCAGCGGGCCACCATCGCGGCCCTGCAGGCGCCTGTCTCCAGGATACAGTATATGATCGACGAGTTCAAGCGGCGAAGGGACCTCATCCTGGGCCTGCTCTCCGAAATCGAGGGCTTCCAGGTCAACGTCCCGGAAGGGGCGTTTTACGTTTTTCCGGATATTTCCTCCTTTTTCGGGAAAAAGCTAAAGGGAACGCTCATCGAAAACGCCTCGGATTTCGCCCTGTACCTCCTGCAGGAGGCCCATGTTGCCACGGTGACCGGGGAGGCCTTCGGCAACCCGAATTGCATCCGGATCTCCTATGCAGCCTCGGAAAACGAAATACGCGAGGCGGTCCGCCGCATTGCCGAAGTCGTGTGAATAACCAGTGGCAGCCCCTTCAATCCCCCCGGGTCAGGTACGCTTCCAGAAATAAGGGGTCAGCAGGATCAGGACGGTAAAGAGTTCCAGCCTCCCGGCCAGCATCAGGAAACAACACCACCACTTGCCCAGGGCAGGCAGGTGGCTGAAATTGTTCAGCGGGCTCAGGGTACCGAAGGCGGGGCCGACGTTCCCAAGCGAAGAGGCCGCGCCCCCAATGGCCGATACAAAATCCAGCCCGAGCAATCCCAGGACCAGTGCCCCGATGATAAAGAGCAGCATGTAGAGCACGAAAAAGGCGATGATGTTGTAGACGATGTGCTCGGAAACCGTTTTCCCGTTAAACCGCACCGGGATGATGGCATTGGGATGCAGCGTCCTTTTGAATTCGAGCAGGCCGTTTTTGATGATCAGGATGTGGCGCATCACCTTGATCCCACCGGCCGTTGACCCGGCAGAGCCCCCTGCGAACATCAGCCCGAAAAAGACAATGGTCAGGAAGGAGGTCCATGCGGTGAAGTCCGCCGTGACAAACCCGGTGGTGGTAACAACGGCCAGGACCTGGAAGAGGGCGTGGCGAAAGGCACTTTCCGCAGCCCCGTGGACCATCGGGTGGTAAGGCGATACGGGGACCTCAGCCCTGAAATAGATGACAGTTGCCACCATGACCGCAAAAATACCCATAAAGATGGCGTAGTATTTGAACTCCTCGTCCCGGATGACTTTCTGGACCCGGCCCTTGAAGGCAAAATAACTGAGGACAAAATTGGTGCCGGCCAGGAACATGAACAGCATGATGATATACTGGATAAGCGGCTGGTCGTTCCAGTAGGCCACACTGGCGTTTTTGGTGGAAAACCCACCTGTGGAGAGGGTGGAAAGGGCGTGGTTGATCGCATCGAAAAAGGACATCCCGGCCAGTTTGAGCAACAGCGTTTCGGCCAGGGTGTACCCGAGGTAGATAAACCAGAGCCGTTTGGCGGTATCCGTGATGCGGGGGTGGAGTTTATCCCCGGCCGGCCCCGGGGCCTCCGCGGCAAAGAGCTGCATCCCCCCGATCCCCAGCAACGGCAGGATCGCGATGGCCAGTACGATTATCCCCATCCCGCCGATCCAGTGGGTAAGGCTCCTCCAGAACAAGATGCCCTCGGGAAGGACCTCGATATCCTCAAGGATGGAAGCCCCCGTGGTGGTATACCCGGACATGGTCTCAAAGAAGGCATTGGTGATGTCCGGAATGCTCCCGGTGAGGATGTAGGGCAGGACCCCGGAAACCGACATGATAATCCACCCCAGGGCCACGATGATGTACCCTTCTTTTCGTTTGACCTCCTTTTTGTGGTCCCTTGTAAAATACATGGCCAGGATGCCCGTAAGCAGCGTAATGATGGCCGAAAGGCTGATCCCCAGCGTGGCCCCGTCCCCGTAAAGGCCGCTGACCAGGGCTGCCAGGGCCATGAAGCCGCCGTTGAAGAGCAGCAGCAGGCCCATCAGGTGCTTGATGATTTTGAAGTTCAGGCCCATGCTAGAGGAACAGCTTTTCGATCCGGGGAATGGCACTCGGCAGGCAGCAGACCACTACGCGGTCCCCTTCCTGTATCCTGAAATCCCCCAGGGCGATAATGCCCCGGTCATCCCGGATCACCCCGCCGATACTCGCCTCCCTTGGGAACTCCAGCTCCCGGATCAGGGCACCGGCCACTTCCGAAGTCGGTTTTACGATAAACTCGAGGATCTCCGCGTTGAGGTTGTTCAGGCGGGTCAGGGCCACGACTTCGCCCCTCCGGACATACCGGAAGATATTGTTGGCGGCAAGGAGTTTCTTGTTGATCAGGGTGTCGACGCCGATGGACTGGGAAATCTGGAAGTAATCCATGTTTTCCACCAGGGCGATCGTCTTTTTGATATGCTTGGATTTGGCCACCAGGCACGACATGATGTTCGTCTCCGAATTCCCCGTCACCGCGATGAAGGCATCCATGGACTCGAGGCTTTCCTCCTCCAGGAGTTCCACATTCCGGCAGTCCCCGTTGATCACCAGGGCATTGGGGAGCATGTCCGCGATCTCAAAAGCCTTGTTTTTATCCTTCTCGATGATTTTGACATTGAACCGCTTCTCGCAGAGGTCGCGCGCGGCTTTCGTGCCGACCTTGCTGCCCCCCACGATCATCACATTGCGGATTTCCTCCTTTTTCTTCCCGGTGAGCTTGTAGAGCTCATCCACCCCTTTGCGGTCCGTCACGAAATAGACCTGGTCTTCCTCCATAAACTCCGTGTCCCCCCTCGGGATCAGCGTAAACTGTGTCCCCCTGCGCTGCATGGCGATGGGCATGAAATGCAATTCGGGAAAGATGCGGGCAGCTTCCTGCACAGTCTTTCCGACGAAAGGCGCACTTTTGGGCAGGGAAACCCCTACCATGATCAGGAGCCCGCCTTCGAACTCATAGGTGTCGTTAAAGGCGGACTGGCTCAGCAGGAGGTTGATCTCCGCGGCCGCCAGTTCTTCAGGGGAAATCAACTCATCTATGCCGAGTTGCGAAAATTGTATCTCCTCCTTGTATTCGACAAATTCGGTATTGGAAATCCGCGCAATGGTCTTTCTGGAACCCAGCTGTTTGGCGAGCAGGCAAAGGGTGATATTGGTCGTCTCCGAGGAGGTGACCCCGATCACCAGGTCGGATTTGCCGACCTGGGCGTCCTTAAGGAGCGAAATACTCGTGGCATCCCCCCTGAGCACACGGATGTCCAGGTGCCCCTCCGCATACAAAAGGCTCTCCTTGTTCGTATCGATCAGCGTAATGTCCTGGGATTCGTATGAAAGTAGTTTGGCGAGATGAAATCCGACCTCTCCGGCGCCGGCGATGATAATTTTCATTCAGTACAGCTTTGGTACAGGCAAACACAAACCTTAGGCAATGTGAAGTAAACGGCCCTTTAAAACGGTGGAAAGCTTCTGATTACACTGCGGGGCAAAATTACGGATTTTTATGAATCCGGGCCATGTTGCCCCCCGAGATTTTTAAGGGATGGGCGCCCGGAATCAGGCACAGGTCAGGGCAATATTCTATCTTTGCGCCTCAATCCGCCCAGCATGTCCAAGCAAGTGCTTCCTTACAAGGATTCCGACCAAAACAAAAAGGAGCAGGTCCGCCGTATGTTCGACACCATTTCCGGCAACTACGACGGCCTGAACCGGCTGATCACCTTCGGGACCGATACCTTCTGGCGCAGGCGCCTTATCCGCCTGGTCAGTGAGAGGAACCCCGGGTCCGTCCTGGATATCGCCACGGGTACCGGCGATTTGGCCCTGGCCTTCGGCGACACCCCGGCCAAAGAGGTGGTCGGGCTGGACATCTCCCCCGGCATGCTCGAGGTGGGGCGGAAAAAAGTCGTTTCAAAGGGTCTTGAAAAGAAGGTGCGCATGGTCCTTGGCGACAGCGAGGCCCTGGATTTCGCCGATGACAGCTTCGATGCCGTGACGGTGGCCTTTGGGGTGCGGAATTTTGAAGACCTGGAAAAGGGCCTTTCCGAAATCTACCGGGTCCTGAGGCCCGGGGGGATTCTGGCCATTCTCGAAACCTCCGTCCCCGGCAACAGGTTCTTTAAATGGGGGTACCAGGTTTATGGAAAATACGGACTCCCGTTGCTCGGAAGGCTTTTCTCGGCCGAGGGGACCGCGTATTCCTATCTTTCAGAGTCGGCCGCCGCCTTTCCCTACGGCCGGGAGTTCAACAATATTTTGGGGAAAATCGGGTTTATAGGTATGAATCACGAAC
>CAZUZE010000105.1:5480-7313 GCA_964624565.1 uncultured Robiginitalea sp. | reverse complement strand
TCCCTGCAGATCATCAGCCGCATTTTCATCGATGACCTGGAAGAGGTCCTGGAGGCCCGATACGAACTGAAAGCAGAGCTGGCCACCCCCGGGGAATCGGCACAGGCCGATGCTTATATCGAGAAGTACTTCAACGCCAAGTTTTCGGTTTTTGTCAACGGGGACCCGAGGGAGTACAAATTCCTGGGCAAGAAATACGACAGGGACCAGATCGTCTGTTACCTGGAGGTCACGGATGTCCCCAGGGCCAGCCTGAAATCCTTCGGGATCCGCAACGAGATCCTGATGGACCTTTTTGAGGAGCAGAAGAACCTGGTGCACCTGAAAATCGGTGATCTGAAGAAGAGCTTCGTACTGGTGCGCGAGAATAATAAAGGAATGTTAAACTTGTAGTTTTAATGGATTCCATCTTTCAAAATCCAGTATTTTTCAACGCCAAACCAATTTCAAATTACACCCTATGAGATTCAAATTTTATTTGTCTGCATTTTTCTTTGCCTTTGCAGCCCTGGCCTGGGCCCAGGAAGAAGCGGAGCAGCCCAGGAAGCCCGGGCATACCAACCAGAGCAAGTTCCGGCAGATGTACCAGGAATTCGCTACCCCGAACACCTATCGGAGTGCCTCCGGCACCCCTGGCCCCGATTACTACCAACAGCAGGCCGACTATAAGATGGACATCGTCCTCGATGATAAAAATGCCCGTATTTACGGGGAGGAAACCATTACCTACCACAACAATTCCCCGGATGCCCTGGAATACCTATGGGTGCAACTGGACCAGAACGTGCGTGCCAAGGATTCCAAATCACCCCTCAGGGATGGGGGAGGGGTTCCCCTGGCCTACCGCACGTCCTCCTTTACCGAGGAGTACCTCACAGAACCCTTTGACGGGGGCTTTAACATCGAATTTGTAAAGGACGCACAGGGCAGGCCCCTGGACTACACCATCAACCAGACCATGATGCGCGTGAATATCCCTCAGGCACTTGGCAGCGGGGAGAAGATTTCGTTTTCGATCAAATGGTGGTACAACATCCCGGACCATACCGTGAACCGTGCCCGTTCCGGGTATGAGTATTTCCCAAAGGACGGGAACAGGGCGTATGTCATCGCCCAGTTTTTTCCCAGGATGGCCGTCTACAGCGATGTAGAAGGGTGGCAGAACCACCAGTTCTGGGGAAGTGGTGAATTTGCCCTGCCCTTCGGAAATTACGATGTGAATATCACCGTACCCGCAGACCATGTACTGGATGCCACCGGGGTCCTGCTCAACCGGAAGGAA
Organism: uncultured Robiginitalea sp.; assembly: GCA_964624565.1. GTDB lineage: Bacteria > Bacteroidota > Bacteroidia > Flavobacteriales > Flavobacteriaceae > Robiginitalea. Next base: position 6,031 of record CAZUZE010000105.1, on the reverse strand, counting down.
GTGTTCTCCAAAGAGATGATGTCCCGGTACGAAAAAGCACAAAAGTCCTATGATACCCCGGTGCTGATCGTCACCCAGGAAGAAGCCGAGGCCGCTGAAAAAGGGTTTTCCGAGAAGACCAAAACCTGGAAATTCCGGGCGGAGAACGTCAGGGATTACGGCTTTGCCACTTCGCGCAAGTTCATCTGGGACATGATGGCGGTGAAGATCGGCGGGAAAGACGTCATGGCGGTCTCCCTCTATCCCAAGGAAGGGAACCCGCTTTGGGAGGAGCTCTCCACCAAGGCCGTGGCCAGTACGCTTAAGACGTATTCGGCCCACACCTTTGATTACCCCTACCACAAGGCGATTTCGGTCCACGCAAAGAACCAGGGTATGGAATACCCCATGATCTGCTGGAACTACGGGCGCCCCAATGAGGACGGGACCTATTCGGACCGGGTGAAGTACGGAATGATTTCGGTGATCATCCACGAGGTGGGCCACAACTTCTTCCCGATGATCGTCAATTCGGACGAGCGGCAGTGGGGCTGGATGGACGAAGGCCTCGA
>CAZUZE010000105.1:0-5380 GCA_964624565.1 uncultured Robiginitalea sp. | reverse complement strand
CTTTTCGACCATGCCTTCAAGACCTATGCCGAGCGCTGGAAATTCAAGCACCCGACCCCGGAGGACTTTTTCAGGACCATGGAAGACGCCTCTGCGGTGGACCTTGACTGGTTCTGGAGGTCCTGGTTTTATACCACCGACTACGTGGACATCGGGGTGAAGGAAGTCAAGAAATACTACGTTACCAATACCCCGACGGCCGAGATGAAGGAATATATGGCCAGCAACGGGATCAGTGAAGCGGACCTCCCGCCCCTGGTCTACCTCGCCGAGGAAGGAAGCGAAGACTTCGACCCTTCAATGAAAGGGAAGGCCCCTTCCGAGGCTTCCCAACCCCTCAAGGAGTTTATGATGGACAACATGACCGTTGAGGAGCGGGCGCAGGTCCGGGAGCCCAAATACTTCTACGAGGTGACCTTTGACAAACCGGGCGGGATCCCCATGCCGCTTATCGTGGAGTATTCCTATGCGGACGGGACCAAGGAAACGGTCACCTACCCCCCGGAGATCTGGAGGAAAAGCGACGCCGAAGTAAGCCGGGTGATTTCATCCCAGTCTGAACTGATCGGGATCGTCGTGGACCCGAAAATGGAAACGGCGGATATCGATACGACCAACAACAGCTGGCCGAAGGAAGATACGCCTTCTGAATTCCAGCAGTTCAAGGAGAACATTAAAGGGAAGTAATTTCCCCGACATAAGAAAAGTCCCGTCAGAGATGTCGGGACTTTTTTATTTTGGCCCGGAATCTTCTGTATATTTGTGTTATGGCAATGCACATTCTTTTTATCAGCGGAGCGGAGATCTTCTTTATCATGTTCGTCGTGGTCATGGTGTTCGGGGCGGATAAAATCCCCGGCATTGCCAAGGGCCTCGGGAAAGGCATGCGGCAGCTGAAGGATGCCACGGAGGAGATTAAACGGGAGATCCACAACAGCGCCGAGAAACAGGGTATCGACACCTCCATCACGGACGAGCTCCAGAAGGATTTCCGGGAAGTCAAGAAGAAACTCGACGATGTGGGCGGCACCATCAGCCGCAAATAGTCCCACAGAATCAAGCCCTCTTTGGTAGCAAGGGGATTCCCCGAGGAATTCCCCGACACCCAGGGGCCTCCCTGGCGGGGTTCTTTCTGCCCCCCAGGCACATCCCCCGGATTTATTTATCGGACCATACAGAGTGTCAGTCCGTCCCGGATGGGCAGGACGACCGTCCGCACGCGGGGATCTTCACTTAATGCTTTATTAAATTCGACCAGGATGCGTGTGGTATGGTCTTTGGGCGCCAGCGGTTCCACCACTTTTCCCGACCAGAGGACGTTGTCCAGAAGGATGACGCCTCCCCGCCGCACCTTGGGGAGCACACTCTCAAAGTACTGGGGGTATTCCGCTTTGTCGGCGTCTATAAACACCAGGTCAAAGACAGTATCGATCCCGGGCAAAACCTCCAGGGCCAGGCCGGTTCGGCCCTCGATTTGAGCCCCGTATGGGCTTTGGTCGAAATAGCGCTGCTGGATTTCGGACAGTTCGTCGTTTTTGTCAATGGTAATGAGCCTCCCGTCCGGGGCGAGCCCTTCGGCCAGGCAAAGGGCCGAATACCCCGTATAGGTCCCGATCTCCAGGATGTTTTTTGGACGCAGCAGGGTAGCGATCAGGCTAAGGACCCTTCCCTGGTAGTGGCCCGTGATCATTCGGGGCATCAGGACTTTCAGATGGGTCTCCCGGGTGAGCTGCCGGAGCAGCTCGGGTTCTGGTTCGCTATGGGCCGCGATGTAGTCCTCGAGGTCGGCCGAAAGAAAGTGCATATCCTTTTTTTGCTAAAGTAGGGAAAATCGGGAGGGATTTTGGGAGTGGCAGGGCAGGGGGGGATGGTATTTCTGCTTATTGAAATGATTCCTATATTTCGGGCTGATGCAAGACCGAAGCCCCATGACTATTTCCATCCGAAAAGCGACCCTGGAAGACCTGCCTTTCCTGCGGGAATTCGAACAGGGACTGATCCGGGATGAACGGCCCTTTGACCCGACCATCCGGCCGGACCCGGTGCACTATTACGATCTGCAGGCCCTTATCGAAGCTCCCGAAACACATTTCCTGGTAGCCCTGGCGGACGGGGAGCCAGTGTCCTGCGGGTACGCGATGCGCAAATCCCCGAGGCATTACCTGGACCACACGGCCTATGCCTACTTCGGGTTTATGTACACACGCCCCGAATACAGGGGGCAGGGGATCAACGGGCAGCTGATAAGGGAGCTTAAAAAGTGGGCGAACGACCAGGGGTTGTTCGAAATGCGGTTGACGGTCTATCCGGGCAATACCCCGGCAGTGCGGGCCTATGAAAAGGCGGGTTTTAATGCCCACCTGCTGGAGATGCGTTTTCGCGAAGGTGATGTGAATTCAGGCGGGTAATGGCAGGCCCCAATTCGATTGTTCGTCGTATTTTTGGCTAAAACCCGTCGGATGGAATTTAAGAACACGGAGGAGTTTGCACGCCAGCTCGATGCCGCTGATCCCCTGAAGGAATACCGGAGTGCCTTCCACTTCCCGAAAGTGAACGGAAGGGATGTGATTTACTTTACGGGGAATTCCCTTGGGCTGCAGCCAAAAAGCGCCCAGCGCTTTGTGGAAGAAATCATGGAGGACTGGCGGGAGCTCGCTGTGGAAGGCCATTTCCACGCCGAAAAGCCCTGGTGGGTATACCACGAACGCCTCATCCCGAAACTGGCCCCGTTGGTGGGGGCCCGGGAGAAGGAGGTCACCGTGATGAATACCCTGACGGTCAACCTGCACCTGCTGATGGTCTCCTTTTACCGGCCCGCGGGCAAACGGTATAAAATCCTCTGCGAGGAAAAGGCCTTCCCCTCGGACCAGTATATGCTTCAGAGCCAGGTGCGTTTCCACGGCCATTCCCCGGAGGATGCCCTTATCGAGGTTGCCAAACGCCCGGGAGAACACCATTGGCGCACGGAAGACATCCTGCAGGCCATCGAACGGCATAAGGACGAACTGGCCCTTGTCCTGTTGGGCGGGGTAAACTACTACAACGGGCAGGTATTTGATATGGCCGCGATCACAGCGGCAGGGAAGGCCGCCGGCGCCTTTGTCGGATGGGACCTGGCGCACGCCGCCGGGAATGTGGAACTTGCCCTGCACGACTGGGATGTAGACTTTGCCGCATGGTGCAGCTATAAGTATATGAACAGCGGGCCCGGCAATGCCTCCGGGGTCTTTATCCACGAAAAGCACCTCAGCGATCCGGGGATCCCCCGTTTTGAAGGCTGGTGGGGCACCCGGAAGGAAACCCGGTTTTTGATGCAGCCCCGTTTTGACCCCGTGGAATCCGCAGATGCCTGGCAGCTCAGCAATGCCCCGGTACTCGCCCTGGCCCCGTATCTGGCATCCCTCGAGCTCTTTGAAGCCGTGGGGATGGAAGCCCTGATCGCGAAAAGGGACCGGATCGTGTCCTATCTTGAATTCGTGCTGGGCGAAATAGACAAAGAGGTGGAGAGCACCTTTGAGATTATCACCCCCCGGGAGGCGAGGGGGTGCCAGTTGTCCGTATTCCTGCACGGGGAGGGCCGGCCCCTCTTTGACTACCTGATGGAAAACGGGGTCATCACCGACTGGCGCGAACCGAATGTCATCCGATTGGCCCCGGCCCCCTTTTATTGCTCCTATACGGATATGTACCGGTTCGGTCAGATCTTAAAAAAAGGGATCCTTGAAAAGGCAGGTGTCTGAGCCGGCCCGGGTCTTGGCCCCCATCTTCCATATACGACCGGATATCCTATGAAATCGCTGAAACTGATCCTCTCCAACCCCCGGTATTTTGGCCCTGCCTGGGTTTTTGCCAGCCTGAATATCTGGTTTGGCACCTGGGCCATCTACATCCCGACCGTAAAGGAACGCCTGGGCATTGACAAGGCTGAACTGGGGTTTGCCATCTTCTTTTTGTCCCTGGGCATTTTTGCCGTCTTCCCGGTCGCTGCGCGGATCGTAAACCGCCTGGGGGTCGGGCGGGCCACCTGGTATGGTGTAATCCTTTGCAGCATTTTTGCCCTGTTCCCGCTCCTGGCGCCCAGTTATTACGCCCTGATGGCTGCGCTCTTCTTTTTCGGGGCCACCAACGGGCTCACGGATATCGCGATGAACACCCTGGTGACGGAAATCGAGAAGGAAGACAAGGCGAAATTCATGTCGGCTGCCCATGGCTTTTTCAGCCTCGGAGGGGTATTTGCCGGCCTGGGCAGCTTCCTGATCGGCCCCCTGGGCAGCCCCGCCCTTCATATGTCGGCAGTGGTCCTGCTGGTGTTCCTGGTCAACCTAAGGTTCCGAAGGTACTATTACACCATTACGGCGGCCCCGGTGGAAAAGGAGGGTTTCAGCCTGAAATTGTTCCGTCCGCTCTTCCTGTTGGGGATCGTCTCCTTTATTGTGATGGGGGGGGAAGGGGCTATCGTCGACTGGAGCGGGCTCTACCTGAAGGAGATCAGCAAAGCCCCGGAATTCCTCATCGGGGCGGGATTCCTCGCATTTTCTGTCACCATGACGCTGGGGCGGTTCCTCGGGGACGGCATCAGTTCCCGGATCGGTTCTGTTCAGATTGTCGGGTTGGGGAGCCTGATCGCCATACTGGGGTACCTCTGCGTCCTCCATACCGGAACCTATGTGGCCCTGCTGGGGTTTGGCCTTATTGGCCTGGGGTTCTCGGTGATTATCCCTGAACTTTTCCGGATCGGGGGCAATATCAAGGGAGTCGATTCTTCCCAGGGAGTCGCCTTTATCGCGGGCACGGGGTATTCGGGTTTTCTTATGGCCCCGCCCGTACTCGGTTACCTGGGTGAGCAATTCAGCCTGAAGGCCACCTTTGCCATCCTGCTCGCAGGGGCGGTCCTCGTCCTGCTGGCCACCTTCGTCCTCAGAAGGCGCCGGAAGTAAGGGGGGCTAGTCTACGCGGATCCCGGTGAAATAGAGCTTGAAATTTCCCTCTTTATTCTGGTGTTGGGTAGCCAGCAGCAGGCCATTGAGCTCCTGGTAGTCTTCCCAGGTAGTGGCCAGGCTGGGCTCCGGCTGGTTTCCCTTTCGATAGACCCATTCCCGCAGGACGGAGTCCTTTCCGAAGTAGAAATCGTAGGCATCCCCGGGGGTGTATCCCCCCTCATTCCCATAGACAATGGTCAGGCGGGAAGCGGCCTCCCCCGAGATGGGGGCAGTGTCGGCTTCCGCATACTCATGCGTAAAGGAGGCGGCATCCCATACCCACTGATAAGGGGCGAGCAGCCAGTATTTGTCGTTGATAAAGGCCGCATCCGTGCGCATGGTCAGGGAATCGACCTGGTCCCGGACAAAGGTGAGGGTATCGGTCCCCGTAATGCTGGTGA
>CAZUZE010000104.1:0-7370 GCA_964624565.1 uncultured Robiginitalea sp. | reverse complement strand
TCCTGCATGCTTTGGTCATTTTTGTAAAGGTAATCATTCCCGAAAAACCATGCCGGCAAAGCGCGCGGACCAAACCGAGGAGAAGTTCCTGTCCATTGAGACAACCCATCCCTATGAAACCCTGAACCAATGGACACCCAAAACCCGACGCGTCTGGCTGGTTTTTCACGGAATCGGGTATCTCTCCCGCTATTTCCTGAGGCATTTCAGGCACCTGGACCCGGAGGAAAATTATATCATTGCCCCCCAGGCCCCGTCTCTATATTACCTGGACCAGACCTATACCCATATCGGTGCCAGCTGGCTCACCCGGGAGAACACCAGCCTCCATATGGAGAACCTGCTTCACCTGCTAGATGCGCTCTATGAGCGCGAGAAACTTGAAGACGCCCCTTCCCTCGTGCTGATGGGGTATTCGCAGGGGGTATCGGTCCTGAGTCGCTGGGTGGCAGCCCGAAAGCTGCAGTGCAACCGGCTTGTTTTTTACGCCGGAAGGATCCCGGAACAGCTCTCGGCGGCTGATTTTGAACACCTGTCGGTGGAAACCCCGGTTGAATTTTTCATCGGGGACCAGGACCCGTTCGTGAGTGAGGCGGACCGGGAAAAATTAAAGGGCCAGATGGAAGTCCTTTTCGGGGATCGCCTTAAAATAAAGGAATACTCCGGGGGTCACAAGCTGGTCGATGCGCTTATCGTCCCATAAGGGGCGCATCGGAATAAGGCTCCCCGGGGTGGCCCGGTTTCCTTCAGGGGCGCCTCAGTGCTTCGGCAAACTGTCTGAGGCCTGTCCCTCAGGGGGCAGGAAGTAGGTGATCCTCCGGGTGACATAGGAATTCTGGGGGATGGTGATCTTTTTGATCCAGTTCGCCGGGGTCCTCCCGTCCGACTGGTAGATAAACTCTTTTTTGGCCTCCCGGATGACCACGGGCTCCCCGGATTTAACCGAGAAATAAGCCGTCGCTTCCCCTGACTGAAAACCCGCCTCGTCATAGGTATACCTGTGGCGTTCCTGGATTTGGAAGGCTTCCTTTTGGGGGTCATACCTGAAATTATTGACCTCCAATAGCCGTCCTGACCCATCCCGGATTTCTTCGACGGCCTTCTGGGGGATTCCCTGAAAATACTCCTTGACCAGGGTTATCTTCCGGTCTTCGCCCCTGTTTTTCCTTAGAGAAGTCCGAATGGACTTCGAAAGCTGGCCATTGAGGAAGTGTTCAGAGGTCGTTTCCCCCCCATAACTCGTATATGCCACCCGGGTGTCATCGATGCCCTCTTCCCGGACCCGAATGATTTTTGAAACCCTGCCGATGGAATCGTATCTATAAGTGACCTGTTCGGTGATTTTCTGGTCGTAGGAAGTTATTTTTTCGACGAGTTCCGGGGTGCCGTCCAGGGAGTCGGCCTGGTAGAACCGGGCAAAGGAAGCGCTCTTGTCGAACCTGCCATCCCGGTACACTTCGTCCCGCCGCTCGGTGAGCACCGCATCCCGGTAGCGGTAGTGGGTGATGTCGTAATCGGTGTCGGTGAAACGCGTCAGGGATTTGAGCAGCCTCCCCTGGCGGTCAAATTCAAAGCGCTCCTCCCCGTAATCGTTCAGGACGGTGCAGTCCTTCACCGGCCCGCGCAGGTCGAAATCGGCCCGTTGAAAGACTTCAGGCTGGGCATGCACACCCACTGATAGGAGGGTGAGGACCAGTACGGAAAGCAACCTAGGGGAATGACTCATGGGAGTAAAGGTAGCAGATAGCGGCAATATGTTAAAAGGGTTGCCGACAAAAAAAAGGGCGGATTGCTCCGCCCTTTCTATAAATTCCCGCTGTGCAGGTTACTTCACTTCTTCAAAATCCACATCTTCCACGTTGTCCGTTTCCTTGGATTCTGCACCCGAAGCCTGCTCCCCGTTGGGGGATGCCCCGGCCTGCTGCCCGGAAGCCTGTGCCTTGTACATTTCCTCCGATGCGGCTTTCCAGGCTTCGTTGATCCTGTCAAGGGCCGGCTGTATCTCGTCGAGGTTCTTTCCTTCGTAGGCCTTTTTCAATCCGGCCAGGGCCTCTTCGATCGGCTGCTTCTTATCCGCGGAGAGTTTCTCGCCAAATTCGCTGAGCTGCTTCTCGGTCTGAAAGATCATGCTGTCCGCCTCATTGAGCTTGTCAGCAGTCTCCTTGGCCTTCTTGTCCGCCTCGGCGTTTGCCTCGGCCTCCGCTTTCATCCGCTGGATTTCCTCTTCGGTCAGCCCTGAAGAAGCCTCAATCCGGATGTCCTGCGTCTTATTGGTAGCCTTGTCCGTGGCGGAAACCTTGATGATCCCGTTCGCATCGATGTCGAAGGTGACTTCAATCTGGGGGGTTCCCCTTGGTGCTGGCGGGATGCCATCGAGGTGGAAACGCCCGATCGTCTTATTATCCCCGGCCATGGGTCGCTCGCCCTGGAGGACGTGAATCTCCACCGAGGGCTGGTTATCGGCAGCCGTGGAAAATATCTGTGACTTCTTGGTCGGTATCGTAGTGTTGGACTCGATGAGCCTTGTCATCACCCCGCCCATGGTCTCGATCCCAAGGGAGAGAGGCGTAACATCCAGCAGCAACACGTCCTTCACATCCCCGGTGAGCACGCCACCCTGGATGGCCGCGCCCACAGCTACGACTTCGTCCGGGTTGACCCCTTTGGAAGGCTTTTTGCCAAAGAACTTTTCAACTGCTTCCTGTACGGCAGGGATACGGGTCGAGCCCCCTACCAGGATGATCTCATCGATATCGCTTTTTGAAAGGCCTGCGGCTTTGAGCGCGGACTCGCAGGGAGCGATGGTCCTTTTGACCAGGTCCTCAATCAGTTGTTCAAACTTGGACCGGGTCAGGGTGCGCACCAGGTGCTTGGGCCCGGATGCGGTTGCCGTGATGTACGGCAGGTTGATTTCGGTCTGGGAAGTGGAAGACAATTCGATCTTCGCTTTTTCAGCAGCTTCCCGCAGCCTCTGCAGCGCCATCGGGTCCTTTCTCAGGTCAATACCCTCTTCCTTTTCAAATTCCCCGGAGAGCCAGTTGATGATTTTTTCATCCACGTCGTCCCCTCCCAGGTGGGTGTCCCCGTCGGTCGACAAGACTTCAAAAACCCCGTCCCCGAGCTCCAGGATCGAAACGTCATGCGTCCCGCCCCCGAAATCGAATACGACTATTTTCTGGTCCTTGTGCTTCTTGTCCAACCCATAGGCCAGGGAGGCCGCTGTGGGTTCGTTGATAATTCGCTCTACCTTCAGGCCGGCGATTTCGCCTGCTTCCTTGGTAGCCTGCCGCTGTGAATCGTTAAAATAGGCAGGGACGGTAATGACCGCGCCCGTGACAGGCTGGCCCAGGTAGTCCTCTGCTGTTTTCTTCATCTTCTGCAGGATCATGGCCGAGAGTTCCTGGGGCGTGTACAAACGCCCGTCGATATCGACACGCGGGGTATCGTTGTCCCCTTTGACCACTTTATACGGTACGCGTTCTGCCTCCTTTTTGGATTCAGAATACTTGTTGCCCATAAACCGTTTGATCGAATACACGGTTTTTTCAGGGTTCGTGACTGCCTGTCGTTTTGCGGGATCCCCCACTTTGATCTCACCGCCCTCTACAAAGGCGATTACCGAAGGGGTCGTCCTTTTTCCTTCTGCGTTCGGGATGACCACCGGCTCGTTCCCTTCCATGACGGAAACGCAGGAGTTGGTGGTGCCCAGGTCGATTCCAATAATTTTACTCATCCTCTGTGTGTTTATATGAATACTTACTTACGGTTCTTAGGATTCTGATTCCTTTTTGAAATCGCTATCAAAAGGTCAAACAACATGCCAAGGACCGAAACCTGACATACTGTCACAAGTTCCCCGGCCGCAAATAGCCGTCCTGCGGAATATGACATAAAAAATTTTAAATCCCGGGGCGCAATGACAGTTGCCGGTATTGTATTTTAGCCTAAATATCTCAGCGATCAGACCCATGGAATGCATCAGTGTTTTCGATATGCTCAAAATCGGGGTGGGGCCCTCCAGTTCCCATACCCTGGGTCCCTGGCGGGCCGCGGAACGCTTCCTCCGGGAGCTTAAGGCAAGCGGAAACTTCGATGCCGTCACCCAGGTGAGGGTCCTGGTCTATGGGTCCCTTGCCCTTACCGGGAAAGGCCATGCCACGGATATCGCCATTCTGATGGGGCTGAGCGGGGCCGACCCGGAGGTGGTTCCCATCGAAAGTGTGGCCAGGACCTGCAGCGACATCCGGAGCCGGGAAGCGCTCGCCCTGGGCGGGACACGGGAAATTGCCTTTACTGAAAAAACGGATCTGATCTTCATGAAAAAGTTCCTCCCGTTCCACGCCAACGGGCTGACATTCGAGGCCTGGGATGGGGATAATCGCCTGCAACGGGAAACCTATTACTCGATCGGGGGTGGGTTTGTCGTCAAGAAGGAGCGCATATCGGCCCGGAAGAAGGCGGCCGTTTTCCAAACCTTCCCCTACCCCATTCAAAGTGGTTCGGAACTCCTGGGATATTGCAGGGAGCTGGACCTCCCGGTATCGAAGGTCGTTTGGGCCAACGAATGCGCCATTCGCAGCCCTGAGGAGATAAACAGCGGGCTCGACCGGATCTGGGATACCATGCTCCAGAGCATTTACGAGGGGTGCCACAATCCCGGGGAATTGCCGGGCGGGCTTCAGGTCCGGCGCCGGGCGCCCGAACTCTATAAAAATTTAAAGGGGGACCTGCCCTATTCCAGCACATGGGAATGGCTGCAGACCATCCGCCAAACCAAAGTGGCCTTCCGTCAGATCCTCAAGTGGGTCAGTTGCTTCGCTATAGGGGTAAACGAGGTGAACGCCGCCCTGGGAAGGATCGTCACGGCACCAACCAACGGCAGTGCAGGCGTGGTCCCGGCCGTGCTGATGTATTACATGGTCATTGAAAACCACCAGGCCGGGAGAGAGGAAGTGCGGCGGTTTCTGCTGGTGGCCGGTGAAATTGGCAGTCTCTTTAAAAAAGGGGCCACCATCTCTGCCGCCATGGGGGGGTGCCAGGCCGAGATCGGGGTGTCGTCCGCCATGGCGGCCGGGGCGCTGACGGAACTCCTAGGGGGTACCCCGGAGCAGGTGCTCTGCGCCGCCGAGATCGCCATGGAGCACCATCTGGGACTGACCTGTGACCCCATCGGCGGGCTGGTGCAGGTGCCCTGTATCGAACGCAATTCCATGGGGGCGATCAAGGCGATAAACGCCGCGGAACTCGCCCTGGAATCCGATCCTGCCATGGCTAAGGTCCCTTTCGACAAGGTGGTGCAAACCATGTGGGAAACCGCCAAGGATATGAATTCAAAGTACAAGGAGACCTCCCAGGGAGGGCTGGCCGTCGGGGTCAACCTCAGTGATTGCTAACCGCGTTTTTCCGTTTCGGTGCACGGCTCCGCCTGACGCGTATCCACGATATAAATGATCTTCCACGCACTCCCGTCGAAGAAGAGCTGGAAAGAGTTGACCCCGCAGTGGTGTATGGCCCCGTCCACATAAAACGTGTAGGGAGTCCAGGCGCTGGCCATGTTCCCGTCGTTCTGGATGGTGTAAAAATGGAGCCGCTCCTCGAAATCCAGGGTGTCCGGAAGGCTGGCTATGGAGGTCAGGAAGGCTTCGACGGATTCCTCTTTGAGAAATGGCACCCCCCCGGCATCCCGTCCGATCCGCTGCATGCACAGACCGGGGTGGAGCACGGCACGCATCCGGGAGGTATCCCGGCTGTGGAACCCCTTGAAAAATTCCTCGATAACTGCATTTATGGGATCCCCGGGGGCTGGCTGGGCCTGAAGGGCGAAGCACGCCATCAGGAAAAAAATCAGGGAAGTGGCCTTCATAGTAACAGTATTTTTATAAAAATACTACTTTTCCCGGACCTCACGTCAGGGATATCAGGATCAGCCAAAAGTCCGCCGCCAAAAATATGTACCTTTGAACTGCTAACAACTCAGTCATGTCCACTGCCAAAAAAGAATACAAGCGCATCACGGTAAAATCCCTCGTGGAAATGAAGCAGCAGGGGGAAAAAATATCCATGCTTACCGCCTATGACTACTCCATGGCAAAGATCGTGGATGCCGCCGGTGTGGATGTGATCCTGGTCGGGGATTCCGCGAGCAATACCATGGCAGGGCATGAAACGACCCTCCCGATCACCCTGGACCAGATGATCTATCACGCCAGTTCGGTCATCCGGGCCGTGCATCGGGCCCTGGTGGTGGTCGACCTGCCTTTCGGCAGTTATCAGAGCGACCCCAAGGAAGCCCTGAGGTCGGCAATCCGCATCATGAAAGAAAGCGGGGCCCATGCGGTTAAACTGGAAGGGGGGCTCGAAATCAAGGAATCCGTAAAGCGCATCCTCAATGCGGGCATCCCGGTAATGGGGCATCTGGGCCTCACGCCCCAAAGCATTTATAAATTCGGCACCTACACGGTCCGGGCCAGGGAGGAACAGGAGGCTGCCAAACTTATCGAAGATGCCCTGATGCTGGAAAAACTGGGGTGTTTTGCGCTGGTACTGGAAAAAATCCCCGCAGAGCTCACGGAAAAAGTAACCGGTGAACTGAGCATCCCCACCATTGGGATCGGAGCCGGGGCAGCTGCAGACGGACAGGTCCTCGTTATCCACGATCTGCTGGGCATGACCCACGAATTCAACCCGAGGTTCCTTCGGCGCTATATGAATTTGTACGAGGAAATGGGCAATGCCATCGGACAGTACGTAAAGGATGTAAAGAGCCGGGATTTTCCCAGCGATAAGGAACAATACTGATCCCCCCGGATTCAGGTGCCTGAGCCCAGGGCCTTCGCCATAATCATGAACCAAAAACCCTGTTTTTGAATTCTCCCGTTCACAGCACACCCCAGAACCTCCAGGTTGTTTACGAAGACAACCACCTGATCGCCATCAATAAAAGGGCCGGGGATATTGTTCAGGGAGACAAGTCCGGCGATGCCCCGCTGAGTGAGATCGTCAAACAGTATATCAAAAAGAAGTACGGGAAACCGGGGGACGTATTCCTGGGTTTGGTACACCGGCTCGACCGGCCCACCAGCGGCCTTATTGTCTTTGCGCGCACTTCGAAAGCGCTGGAGCGCATGAACGCCCTTTTCGCCACCCGGGAGACCCGTAAGACCTATTGGGCCGTGGTAAACGAGCCACCTCCGGAACCAGAGGGACAGCTGGTCCATTACATGCAGCGCAACCCCAAACAGAACAAATCCTATGCCCACCCGGCCGATGCCCCCGGGCGCAAAAAAGCTGCCCTGCACTACCGACTGTTAAAACGGCTGGACCGGTATTACCTGCTCGAAATCGAACTGGAGACCGGGCGCCACCACCAG
>CAZUZE010000103.1:0-7445 GCA_964624565.1 uncultured Robiginitalea sp. | reverse complement strand
CCACGTTCATACGGAAGTGCAGCCCGGGGCCCGGGAGATTGGCCTGCTCGCTGCACGGGAGTACCAGGCCGGGCGATTTGAAGATGTCGCTTATTTTGAACCCTTTTACCTGAAGGATTTTATCCTGCCACAAAAAAAGAAGTAATCTCAGGAAATCGCCTTTGTATGTACATCCCGCTGGGGAAAGGGGATTTCGATGCCTTCCTGGTCGAACCGTTCCTTGAGGGTTTCCATGACATGGAAATGGGCGGCCCAGAAATCCGCATTGTCAGCCCAGAAACGAAGGGTAAGATTCACCGAGCTCTCCGCGAGTTCCCCCACATACACTTCCGGGGCCGGGTCCTTTAGGATGCGCTTGTCCGCCGCACAGATTTCCAGCAGGATGTCCTTGGCCTTTTTGATGTCCGAACTGTATCCGATGCCTACATCGATCTTGTCCCTCCGGGTGGATTCCGCGTTGTAATTGATGATATTGTTGTTGGAGAGCTGCCCGTTGGGGATAATAGCGACCTGGTTCCCAAAGGTATTGAGCTTTGTGGTGAAGATGGAAATCTCCTTTACCGTCCCGTCAACCCCCTGGGCAGAAATAAAATCGCCCACCTTAAAGGGCTTGAACAGGAGGATGAGCACACCACCTGCAAAATTCGCCAGGGATCCCTGTAGCGCGAGGCCGATGGCAAGTCCGGCGGCCCCGACCATGGCAACCAGGGAGGAGGACTGTACGCCGAGCTGGGTGACGACCAGCACAAAGAGAAGTACTTTCAGGACAGCACGGATCAGGCTTTCCACAAATTTCTCCAGGGTCGGGTCGAAATCCTGCTTGTCGAAGAATTTGCCGACAAGCCTTCCGATAAGGCGGATGGCCCACAGACCTACGACCAGCGTGATGATGGCTGTGATTAAATTAGGAAGGAATTCCCAGAGCCAGTCCATGGCTTTTGAGAGGAATTCCTGGTATCCGGTCAATTCTTTCATCGGTATATTGCTTTTTTGGGTTTGACTGTTTTCAAGCCTCAAAAATAGCCAAATATCGTTAATGAACCAGCATGTCCCGGAGGCCTAGGGCTGCATAAGCTGGTCCAGGGCTTCGCCCACCGATGTCAGGGGCTGCAGGCAGGAACCCCACCTGCAGAGGAAGATCCGCGTCTCTGAAGTGCTCTCCCGCCCCCGGAACAAGGGGAGGTCGGACGGGGACCGGGAGGCTGCCAGCAGCGTGTTGGGCAGGTAGTTTGCCTGCAGCTGGACAAGGGTCTGCCGGGCCAGAGGCCCGGTGACGACCACCTCGTAGAAGGGCGCGTCGAACCACAAGGCGAGGTGCATCCAGTTGCTGTACTGCCCCGGATAGCGATCCATGGCGCCGCCCATGGAAGCCAGCATTGAAACAGCGCGATCCCGGTATGGGGCTTCTTCAAAAAACGCCCCCAGGAGGAAAAGGTTTTTCGCCATGGTGGAGTTGGAAGAAGGAATGACGCTGTCATTGACTTCCACCGTTCTGCGGATCAGGGCCCGGTCCTTGCTCGAACTGAAATAGAGCAGGGGCTTTTCAGGGTCTGAAAAGTAATCGAGGGCATAATCGGCAAGACTTCGGGCGCGGTCCATCCAAACGGGGTCCAGGGTGGCGGAATACAGTTTAAGGTATCCCTGGATCACCGAGGCATAGTCTTCCAGATAGCCGTTTACCGGCTTCCCCCCGGCTTTGAAGGAATGAAGCAGGCCCCCATCGGGGGTTTTCAGGGTGTTTTCGATAAAACCACCCAATTTGAGGGCGGCTTCAAGGCTTTCGGGCAGGTTGCAATACCTGAAGGCATCACAGAGTCCCGAGAGCGCCAGCCCATTCCAGGAGGTGATCAGTTTGTCGTCCAGGCGCGGCCGCATTTTTTTCGCCCGGCGCTCCAGCAGTATTTTTCGGATTTTCGCTGTCTTCTGCTCCAGCCCCTCCGGGGTCCACCCCATTTTCTGTGCAAACTCCGGGTCCGGAACCTTACGCAACAGGATATACCGCCCTTTTTCCCAATGCCCGTAAGGATTGATGTTGTAGTATTCCTGTACCCAGTCGAAGTCCCCCCCGAGCAGGTCCCGGAGTTCGGCCTCGGACCAGGTGTAGTAGGCGCCCTCTTCCAGGATGCCCTCCTCATTGAGGCTGTCGGCATCCAGGGAGGCGTGGAACCCGCCTTCAGGATGCTGCAATTCGCGCAGCATAAAGGCCATGGTCCGGTTCACCACCCTTTTAAACTCAGGGTCCTGGAAGCGCGCATATCCCGAGGCGTATAAGCTCAGGAGCTGTGCGTTGTCATACAGCATTTTTTCAAAATGGGGCACGTGCCAGCGGGGGTCCACCGAGTATCTTGAAAATCCCCCGCCGATCTGGTCGTAAATACCGCCGAAAGCCATCCCCTCCAGGGTGGTGCGCACGTGCGCATCGATTTCCGCATCACCGGTGTGGTTTCCCCAGTGCATCAGGAACTCATAGAGACCCGGGGTCATGAACTTCGGCGCCCCGAGTGTACCTCCGTAACTGAGGTCAAACCCTTTTTTCCAGGAGTTTACCCATCTGGTGATCTGGCCCATATCCGGAGTCGCCTCCTGAGGCCCCTGCCCGGCCACCTCATTGACCCGTGCGAGGGCGGAAGTGAGGTCTGAGGCGTACTCTTTGACCTTTTCAGGATCTTCCCTGTATAGCTTGGCGAGTTGCAACAAGACCCGTATCCAGTCTTTTTTCGGGACGTATGTGGCTCCCCAGAACGGCCTGCCATCCGGCAGGGCCACGATATTGAGGGGCCAGCCGCCCTGTCCGCTCATCACCTGGAGGGCATCCATATAGATCTGGTCCACATCCGGCCGTTCTTCCCTGTCTACTTTTATCGGGATAAAATGGGCATTCATGACATCGGCAACCTCCGGATCCTCAAAACACTGGTGTTCCATGACATGGCACCAGTGGCAGGCGGCATAGCCGATGCTTATAAGCACTAATTTTCCGGAACGCTGCGCCCGTTCAAGGGTTTTATCATGCCAGCCTTCCCATTGTACGGGATTGTAGGCGTGTTGCAGGAGGTATGGGCTGCTTTCATGGATCAGGGCGTTTGGCTCCTTCGATTTCATAGGGGTTCCATTAAAAAAAGCGCCCGAAGCGGGCGCTTTTAATTACACAGGGAAATGGGTCATTTCACCTCGAAGGAGATTTTGACGTTTACACGGTATTCATGGATTTTGCCATCCTTTACCGTAGCGCTCTGGTTCTGAATATTCACCGAGCGGATGTGGGACACTGATTTTGCAGCATGGGCCACTGCCTGGGCGGCAGCATCTTCCCATCCTTTTTCCGAGTTTCCGAGGATTTCAATAACTTTTAAGACTGACATAGGAATGCGGTTTTAGATTTGCCTTAAAGTAGCTTTTTTTGGGGAAATTCCCAAGCAAAACCCCATTTATCAGCCATTGATCGCCACTACTTCTTCCACCTTGTCGCCCATCATATTCTGCAGCATGGTCTGGATGCCATTTTTAAGGGTAAAGGTAGAGGAAGGACAGCCGCTGCACGCCCCCTGCAGGATGACATGGACTTTCCTGCTTTCCTGGTCATAGGATTGGAAAACGATGTTTCCCCCGTCACTGGCAACGGCAGGTTTTACGTACTCTTCAAGGATGCTGATGATCTCCTGTGAGGTCGAATCCAGCCCGGGGTTGGAAGCCATGCTGCGTACATCCGTCCCAGTTTGGGAAGGAGTGGCTCCCTCGCTGACGGCCTGTCCGCCCCCGGCGAGGAAATCCCGGATCATTTCCCGCAGTTCCATGGTGACCTCATTCCAGTCGGCGACCTCGTATTTGGTCACGGAGATGTAGTTGAGGTCCATAAAGACTTCCCTGACAAACGGAAACCCGAAGAGCCTGGAAGCCAGGGGGGAATCTTTTGCCTCATCGATGTTCTTGAACTCAAATACGCCCGGGACGAGCTTCTTGTTGGCCACGAATTTCATCACGGCCGGGTTTGGGGTTACCTCCGCATAAACGGTTACAGCCTCCCTGGGCTGCTTTTTGGCCTCCCTTACCACTACGCCCCCATCGTTGAGGTATTCCACGAGCTGCTGAGCCACTTCATCCCGCACATCCTCCCATTGCACAATATCGAAACGCTCCAGGGCGATAAAATTCCCGGAGATATAGACGGTTTTGATAAAGGGGAGGTAAAAGAGCTGCTGGGCAAGGGGGGAATCCTTTGCCTCATCGATATTTTTGTACTCGTAGTTTCCCTGGGAAACAAGGGGTTGGTTCACTTCAAATTTAAGGATGGCCGGGTGGTTGGTCTCCCGTACCGTGATCACGAATTCTTCCATAGCCTGAATTTTCCCCAAAAATAAACTATTTTCCCCGGAATCACCTGCATACTAAGGACCCCTGAAGACCGTTATAAACTATATTGAACCTACTCATGAACTGGCAAGCCGTCTTCCTGACATGAAACGACTTCTCTTTTGGATCCTCGGCCTCCTGGCTGCTGGATCCGCCGCAGTAAGGGCCCAGGAAGGCATCCCCGTGTACTTCGACTACCTCACGGACAATTACTACCTGGTCCACCCGTCCATGGCCGGAATCGGGGAAGGGGGGAAAATACGGCTGACGGCCCGGCAGCAGTGGTTTAGTGTGGATGAAGCCCCGAACCTGCAGACCCTTAGTTTTCACTACCGGATCCCCGATTCCCGAAGCGGGGTGGGGGCCATTGTATTCAATGATGCCAACGGGTACCATTCTCAGACAGGGATGAGGCTTACCTACGCCCACCACCTGCCCTTTGGCACCGACTACAGGGTGCTGAACCAGCTTTCCTTCGGCATGAGCGCCGGGTTCATACAGAGCAGCCTGGATGAATCCGAGTTCCGCTCCGTCATCGCAGACCCGATCATTACCGGGGGGCGCAACAGCGTGGGGTACTTCAATGTGGACCTGGGGGCCTCGTACAACTATATGGAGTTCTACGCCCATATAAGCGTTCTAAACCTCCTGGGAAGTGGTCGCGACCTCTACACGGCCATTGAATTCGACAACCTGAGGAGGTACCTTTTCTCCATAGGGTATGTCTTTGACAGGGGCCAATGGCAGTTCGAACCTTCCATCCTGCTGCAAATCACCGATTTTACACAAGAACGGACTGTGGACCTCAATGCCAAGGTGTACCGGCAGGTGGGTTTTGGCACGGTTTGGGCAGGCCTTTCCTACCGCCGTAGCTTTAGCGGTGCCCTGTTTCTGGTCGACGGATCCTCCGGGGAGCAGAGGCTGCAGCTCTTTACCCCTTTGGTCGGGGTGAATGTGGGCAATTTCATGGTGGCCTACAACTACTCCTACCAGTCCGGGGATATCCGCCTGGACAATGGGGGGTTCCACCAGATCACCCTGGGGTATGATTTCGGGCAGCTCTCCGCCAAGCGGTATGACTGCAAGTGCCCGGCGGTGAACTATTAAACCAACCGGCCCATGCCCTGATTCCGCAACCCTGCCCGCAACGGCTTTTTGGAAGGTGGCGGGGTTTCCCTATTTTTAAGGAATAAAAAATACGTTATGCCGGTAATACGCGGAGTGGGGGGGAAACACCCTGTTTTTGGACGGGACTGTTTTATTGCCGAAAATGCCACGGTAGTCGGGGATGTCGTTATGGGGGATGAGTGCAGCATTTGGTACAATGCAGTGCTTCGGGGCGATGTGCATTACATCCGGATGGGGAACCGGGTGAATGTGCAGGACGGTGCCATCATCCACTGCACCTATAAAAAGGCCCCTACTGAAATAGGGGACAACGTCTCGATCGCCCACAATGCGATCGTCCACGGCTGCACTCTCCACGACAGCATACTGGTCGGGATGGGGAGCATCATCATGGACCACTGTATCGTGGAGCGCAACAGTATTATCGCCGCAGGGGCGGTTTTGACCAAAGGCACCCATGTCCCCGAGGGTTCCATCTTTGCCGGGATGCCGGCCCGGAAGATCCGGGAGATCAGCCCTGAACTCAGCCAGGGGGAAATCCAGCGGATCGCGGCCAGTTACGTCAGATATGCCTCCTGGTTCAAAGAGTCCTGAAAGGGGATTTGGCACCAAAACCGGGCAGTCAGTGCCGGAAGGTCAGCGGCTTTGAGGAAAAACGACTATATTTAGTAAGGGAAGTTTCATGTCCCGTGGCGAAGGCCCCCAATGCAGTTTCGTATGGCAACCCGCATTTACGAGGGAAAAAAATTTGATCTTCAGGGTCCTGGGCTCGTAGAGGACGCCCTGACCGTGGAAGCCGCCCTGCAGATCAATATCAACGGGAAGCCATTTACCCTCTCGATGCGGACACCCGGGTCGGATCCCGAACTCATACGGGGGATCCTTCACAGCGAGGACATCCTCAATTCCACCCGCTTCCATCCGGCTATCACCCTTTGTGAAGACCCGGAGGGTGGGATCGTCGACGTGGCTGAGGTAACCATCCCGGAAAAGTACCTGGGTTCCGGGTATTCCAACAGCCGGAGCCTGTTGTCTGTTTCATCCTGCGGGATGTGCGGAAAAACAGAACTGGGGGAGCAGGACGGGGGAGAGGCCCTTGCGTCGGGCGGCAGGTTCCGGGCGGAATCCTTTTCGGAGATGTTTGCCCAGATGAACCGCCGCCAGCGCGATTTCAATCAGTCCGGGGGTACGCATGCCGCCGCCCTGTTTGATGCGGGAGGCAATCTGCTGGTGGCCCGGGAGGACATAGGCAGGCACAACGCCGTGGACAAAGCCGTGGGGAAGTTGTTGCTCGATGGCCGCCTTGGGGAAGCGAGGGCAATGACGGTAAGCGGCCGCATTTCCTACGAAATCACCATCAAGGCGTTCAAGGCCGGTATCCCGTTTCTGGCGGCCGTATCAGCCCCTTCTTCCCTGGCTGTGGATTACGCCAAGGAGTTCGGTCTCACCCTGCTCGGTTTTTGCCGCGAGGGGCGGGCCACCTGTTATTCGAACCCGCAGCGGGTCGACAATACGAGAACCGGTACACCTAACGTTAAATCTTAAAAACCCATGTCGGAAAACCTGAGCGAACTTTTGGGCAGAAGAGGCCTGGACACCAACTTCTTCGATGAACTCGGCAATCTGGCCCGCCCTGCGGGGACCCCGGATGAGGCTGAACTCGCCCGCCTGGCTGAGGCCTTCCTGATCGGCCGTTCCAATGCCTTCGGGACGGCGTCGTTTTACGATTTTTTAAAGCCGGAGAACAAGGGGAAGCAGGTTTATGTGTGCAACGGGACGGCCTGTGAATGCGCTGGCACCCAGCCCCGGGTGCTCGACAGGCTCAGGGCGGAATTCAGGGAAGATGAAATCGGCCATATGACCTGTCTGGGCCGGTGCCATGAAAATGCGGCCTTCCATTTTCGCGGCCGCAATTATTCGGGAACGGATATCGAAAACCTGGAAAGGCTGATGCAGGATGGAAGTGC